>NZ_JBSMXK010000022.1:0-33722 GCF_053761865.1 Enterococcus bulliens | reverse complement strand
CGTATCATGATTCGTCACGGTAGTGCATTGCTTTTAAACTAAAAAAGATCAAGAGGAAATAATCCTCTTGATCTCCAATAATTCTAAGATTTCTCTTCACCAACATCATTTGACAAAGAGCCCTTTTTAATCGCTTATTTGGATCACATATCCATCAAATGGCGCAAACGTCATTTTTTGTTGTAACTGATCATAGCGCGTTTGGTTCGTTAACAAACACTTTCCTTTTTTACAAATCGATGCAGGTAATTTTGCATCGATGAATTGATCGGTCAAATTCACACATACGATCACCTGTTGAGTATTCGCTTGACGCAGATAAACAAATAATGCTGGATGTTCTGGCAATAAAAAGCGAATCTCACCGCCTAATAATGCAGGTTCTTGTTTACGTAAAACAATCATCTGACGGTAAAAATTCCATAAACTGCTCGGATCATTTGCCTCGTTTTGTTGATTGCGTTCTTTGTAATCAGGATTCACTGCTAGCCAAGGCGTGACCGTTGAAAAGCCACTATATTTTGTTTCATCCCATTGCATCGGTGTGCGAGAATGATCACGTGAAAAGTTTAAGGCTTGTTTTAGCGCCTCATCTTTAGATTCAGTTTGTCGCAATCGTTGATAAAATGCAATCGTATCTTGTCCATTGACTTGATCAATTGATGTAAAGGGATAATTTTCAATCCCTAATTCTTGACCTTGATAAATAAAGGGTGTACCACGCAAAAAGAAATAGCCCATTGCTAAAGCCTTCGCAGAATGAATCGATCCATCACCAAAAATCGAAATACTTCTTGGTAAATCATGATTTTCCAAATACAACGCATTCCATCCGATTGGTTGCAAATCTTCTTGCCAACGCATCATGACTTGTTTAAAGCCAAATGGATCCACGCGCTCTTCACCTTTTTTACCTTTTCTAACCATGTGTTCTAATTCAAAGATCATATCCAAATATCCGGTGTCATCGGTCCATTCTTTTGCTTTTTTACTACTGACCCCACTCGCTTCTCCTACCGTCATACATTGATAGTCATCGAATACTTCTTTTAACTCTGTCATATAAACATCGATTCCTTTAACGTTCATAAACGGAGCCCAAGGATTATCTGTAATGGTAAATGACCAATCTTCTTTTTGGATATGGCTGATCGCATCTAAACGAAACCCGTCAATTCCTTTGTCTAGCCACCAACGAATCATGTCATAGATTTCGTGACGCATCGTTTCATTTTTCCAGTTAAGATCTGGTTGTTCTTTAGCAAAGATATGAAAATAAGCTTGCTGAGTCTTTTCTTGATAGGTCCAAGTCGAGCCACCAAAAAAACTTTGCCAATCATTTGGAGGTGTGTCTTTTGTCGCGTCGACCCAATGGTAAAACTCACGGTAAGGATTATCTTTACTTTTTTGAGCTTCTTGAAACCAAGGATGCTGATCACTCGTATGATTCACGACTAGATCCATAATCAACTTGATGTTGTATCGATGGGCGCTAGCAATCAATTCTTCCATATCTGCCATCGTTCCAAAATCAGGATGAATTGCTCTAAAATCTGAAATATCATAGCCATTGTCCACATTTGGTGAAGCATAGACTGGGTTTAGCCAGATAAAGTCGATTCCTAATGCCTTTAATTCCGGGATTCTACGAATGATCCCAGGCAAATCTCCGATCCCATCTTGATTACTATCTTGAAAACTTCGTGGATAAATTTGATACCCTACTGCTTCTTTAAACCATGTATTATGCATCTGCCACCTCTTTTTCGATTGTAATGACAAAGCCTTTTGGTTCGATAATGATTTGAGTTTCTTTTTCATACGCCAAATTTTGCATCAAAATTTCCGTTTGTGTGATCGTCTTCGCGATAGTTCCGCAGTTGAAATACCCTTTGATCTTCACCTCTTGATTACGGCGTGTGAGACATAGATGATCTTCACATTGTTCATCGATCTGCCACACTAAATTTCCGTTTGATAAAGTTGGAATATGGGCTTTACGTAGCGCGATCAACTCTTTTACAAATTCTTTCAATGCCAAATCTTGTTCTTGCTCATCCCACACCATGCACTTGCGGCAATCTGGATCCATCTCTCCTGTCATCCCGATTTCATCGCCGTAATAAATACAAGGAACACCTGGTTGAAGATAGGTAAATGCCATTACTTGACGCATCAAATCTTTATCTCCTCTAGTTTCCGTTAGAATTCGTGGCGTGTCATGAGAATCCAGTACGTTAAATTGCATTTGATTGATTTGATCGCGATACAACATCAATTGATCCGTTAATTCCGAAACGAGTTTTGTACTATCGATCGCATGTTCGATCATATAGTTTTTGATCGAATCTGTATACGCATAATTCATAACAGCACTAAATTCGTCACCTTGTAACCAACTTTGTGATGAATGCCAAATCTCACCCAAAATATAAAAATCGTCTTTGACGGCCATACACGCTTCACGAAACTTCTTCCAAAAGGCATGATCGACTTCATTGGCTACATCCAAACGCCAAGCATCGATATCAAATTCTTTGATCCAATAAGTCGCAATATTTAACAGATATTCTTGAACCTCTGGATTTGCCGTATTCAATTTCGGCATATGCGGCGTAAAGGCGAACACATCGTACGTTAAATCACGAGCGTCTTCATCGTGATCACCTGGTGTATAACTTGCTGGGAATTCATGGATATGGAACCATTTCGCATATCGTGAATTTGCTCCATTTTCTAAAACGTCTTGCCATTGTGGTGAAGTATCTCCGATATGATTAAATACTGCATCCAACATGATTTTAATTCCACGCTCATGACACTTTGTAATCAATTCTTTTAACGTGGCTTCATCGCCAAAAGCGGGATCGACTTTTAAATAATCGATTGTATCGTACTTATGATTGGAGTGTGCTTCAAAAATCGGACACAAGTATAACCCATTGATCCCAAGATCTTCTAAATAATCCAAATGATCAATGATCCCTTGCAAATCGCCACCAAAGAAATCGTCACGATCGGGATTTTTACTCCCCCAAGGCAACGTACCATCTGGATCATTTGTCACATCCCCGTTTGCAAATCGCTCTGGAAAAATTTGATACCAAACAGTTTCTTTTACCCATTCGATTGGTTTCACTCGGTCTACTTCATGAAAATATGGCAAGCGGAAATAATTATTCGGCATACTAATAAATGGTTCAACAGCCGCATATACGCCATGATCGCCATAAAACGCCTTGATGCCCTCAACACCTTCTACTTCAAAACCGTAACTTAAGCGATGAAACAACGCTGTTTTCTCAATAAACCAGTAATCGTATAACGAAGTCGATCCGATTTTTTGCATCTCTTCACGTTCGTTACACCAGGCTTCTTTATCTAAAAGATAAGGATCACCACTGATCAAGTACACGCGCTTCATATCTCCTTTAGCTGTTCGTAATCTGATATGCATATGATCTTTAGTATAAAGATAAGCATATTCGCTTTCTGGTCAGTGGTAAATTGCAGCTGTATTCATAGACGAGTCTCCATTCTATTTCAGTAAGTTTTGGCTAAATTATGCCACAGCTTTCGTTTTTTTTCAACAAATAACAGCAATCGGTTGCGTATATTTTAAATTTTAAATACAGAAAAAAAGCCTAGTAAATAGAATGAAAATAAATAACTATTCTTATAACCGAAAAATATATCTGTTTTTTTATCGATTTCATCTTGACTATTTTCGCAAACGGTTGCATAATGTGTGTGTAAACAAAAAACAAGTTTTGGAGGCAGAGAAAATGAAGACAAATTGGAAAAAGTACTTAACTACGGGTGTAATATTAAGCGCTTCCGCATTATTGCTTGCTGCATGCGGGAATTCATCTTCTGATACAAAAGATACCGCTTCTTCAGACAAAGGGAGTACTGCAAAACCTGAAGGCAATATCAAATTATGGGTCGACACAGAACAAGTCGATATGTTCAAAGGGATCGTAGCAGATTTTGAAAAAGAATATCCAGACGTAAAAGTTGAACTCGCAGCAGGTTCTTCTGCAGATGCCAAACAAGATGTATCCAAAGATCCAGGAGCTGCAGCGGATGTCTTTATGATGCCTCATGATCAAATCGGACAAATGGCAGATGCGGGTCTACTCTATCCTTTCACAGAAACAAAATTTGCTGAAAACGTGAAAAAAGACAATGTAGATTCTGCAGTTGAAGGGGCAACATGGAAAGATGAATTATACGGCTTCCCTTACGGTGTTGAATCACAAGTCTTGTATTACAATAAAGCGAAACTTTCAGAAGCTGATGTCAAAACATGGGCTGAGATGACGGCTAAAGGAAAAATTGGTACAAACTTTGGTGATGCCGGTGCCAACTATATCTTCGCTCCGTTATTTATGAGTAATGGCGATGTGTTATACGGTAAAACCGGTGAAGATGTTAAAGGAACTGATTTTAATAATGAAAACGGTGTCGAAGTTCTAAAATGGATCGCAGCGCAAAAAAGTAACCCAGGTGTCGTACAGTCTTCAGCAGAAGCTCTATCAAACCTTGAATCTGGCGTAACCGATGCCTTTTTATCTGGTCCTTGGTCTAAAAATGACGTAGAGAAAGCATTAGGAGACAACATGGCCGTTGCAGCTTATCCAAAAATTGATTTTGGTAGCGGCGAAAAACAAATGAAAGCCTTCTTAGGAGTAAAACTATTCGCTGTAAACCAACAAACAAAATCACCAGTTGCCGCGTTAACTTTAGCAGACTACCTTTCAAACGAAACGTCTCAAATGAAGGAATTTGAAGGATTTGGAATCGTCCCTTCTAATAAAATGTTACAATCTGACTCAAAAGTTGCTTCTGATGCAGTAACAGCTGCCGTAATCGAAATGTCAGATAGTGAACATTCTGTCGTAATGCCAAAACTTCCAGAAATGAATACATTCTGGCCAGCAATGGATGCGTTGATCAACGATACTTACAAAGGTTCAATCAAAGAAGATCAATACATGGATAAATTAGACAAACTTGTGTCTGATATCTCAAAAACGACTGAATAATTCTAGAATTTGACGCAAGTATTCCCCTTGCGTCAATCTTTTTTTCAAATTTGGATTACTGGCTAACGTAACCCAGTGATCGATACCAAAAGAAAGTGAGTGAAAAGGCGATGTTCAAAAAGAAAAGATATGAACAACATGCAACCTTTAAAGAGGTATTTGCAAAAGGCGATTGGCCAACAAAATTATCTTTCTTGATCATGGGTGCGGCAAACTTAGCCAATAAACAATGGTTAAAAGGCTGTTTATTTTTAGTTGCAGAAATCGGATTTATTTATTGGTTAATTCGT
The DNA here is from genome assembly GCF_053761865.1 of Enterococcus bulliens. Classification (NCBI taxonomy): domain Bacteria; kingdom Bacillati; phylum Bacillota; class Bacilli; order Lactobacillales; family Enterococcaceae; genus Enterococcus; species Enterococcus bulliens. The sequence goes on along the minus strand of NZ_JBSMXK010000022.1, from coordinate 28,384 downwards.
AACGGTATCCATGCCCTAGCCATGCTCGTAACACTAGGGACAAAAAAACAGGGTCTAGTTTATGATGAAGCATTAGGAATTCGAGTTCTCCAAGAAGGCGACAATTCGATGTTACTGCTCTTATTTGGGATCGCGGCTGTTTTAGTCTGCGCGATCATCATCATTTTGTATATCGTTAATTTAAAAAGCACACGTCATTTATACGAGTTAAAACAAGCAGGCGAAGCGATTCCTACGACAAAACAGGATCTAGCAAGCTTATTAAACGAACGTTTTCATATTACTTTAATGGCACTTCCATTATTAGGTGTCTTATTCTTTACGATCTTACCTTTGCTTTATATGATCTCGATTGCGTTTACCAACTACGATCATAATCATTTACCACCTAAAAATCTTTTCCATTGGGTCGGTTTAAAAAACTTTGGTAACGTCATCACTGGAGATATGGCTTCGACCTTCTTCCCTGTTTTAGGTTGGACCTTGATCTGGGCTGTGTCAGCGACAGTGACATGCTTCTTTTTTGGAATCATTTTGGCTTTATTGATCAATACTAAAGGCTTAAAATTCAAAAAAGCTTGGCGGACGATTTTCGTCTTAACGATGGCTGTGCCGCAATTTATTTCATTATTGATCGTCCGTAACTTATTAAATGGTGCTGGTCCAATCAATGCGCTGTTATTAAAAATGGGGATTATTGATTCTGCTATCCCCTTTTTAACAGATCCAACGATGGCAAAAATTTCGATTATCTTAGTCAATATGTGGATCGGGATTCCAGCAACGATGCTTGTTGCGACAAGCGTGATTCAAAACTTGCCACAAGATCAAATTGAAGCAGCACGAATCGACGGTGCGAATAAATTTCAAATTTTTCGAAACATCACGTTTCCACAAATTCTCTTTATTATGACACCGGCGTTGATCCAACAATTTATCGGGAACGTCAATAACTTTAACGTGATTTACTTACTAACTGGTGGTGGACCATCAAATTCGAACTACTATGGTGCAGGATCGACAGACTTATTGGTCACTTGGTTATACAATTTGACCGTTAAAACACTCGATTACAATTTAGCTTCCGTTATCGGAATCTTGATCTTTATTTTATCTGCTGTATTCAGTCTAGTCGCATACACACGAACCAATTCATTTAAGGAGGCGTAAAAAGATGAAGAAAAATAGTTATCAAAAACAAGAACGTGGTACACTGACCTTCGTTTACGTCTTATTAACAGTTTTAGCCATATTTTGGCTATTTCCGATTGTTTGGATCGTCTTGACCAGTTTTCGTGCTGAAGGCGGCGCATTTGTTCCTTACATTATTCCAAAAGAGTTCACTTTAGATAATTATAAAGTCTTGTTAACAAACGCAAGCGGTAACTTCCCTTTTGTTCGTTGGTTCTTTAACACGCTATTTGTTTCGATCTTTAGCTGTATCTTTTCGACTTTGATTACGATCGCAATGGCCTATGCCTTGTCTCGTTTACGCTTTAAACTCCGTAAACCATTTTTGAAAGTCGCATTAGTGTTAAATATGTTTCCAGGTTTCATGAGTATGATCGCGATCTATTACATTTTAAAAGCGATGAATTTAACAGGTAGCTTATTTGCTTTGATTTTAGTCTACTCATCTGGAGCTGCCTTAGGCTTTTATATCGCGAAAGGATTTTTCGATACTGTCCCAATGGCTCTAGATGAATCAGCAATGATCGACGGTGCCAATAAATGGCAGATTTTCACAAAAATCACCTTACCTTTATCTAAACCCATTATCGTATTTACCGCACTAGGGGCTTTCACTGCTCCTTGGATGGACTTCATCTTTGCAAAAATCATCATGGGCGATAAGGTTGAAAGTTACACGATCGCGATTGGATTATTTACGATGATGACTAAATCGACTGCTAATTCGCTTTTCATGGCATTTACAGCTGGTTGTGTCTTGATTGCCATTCCAATCACCTTACTTTTCATTTATCTACAACGTTTTTATGTCGAAGGCATCACCTCTGGTTCAGTCAAAGGATAATTTGTTAAGCATCCCTTTCTTTTCAAAGAAAAGGATGCTTTTTTTGCATAACTTTTTCAAATTCGTTACAATCATGTTAATAAAGGATGAAAATCTAACTACAGAAAAGGGTATGCGCATGTTGAATTTAAAAGATATTAAAAAATACTACAACGTCGGTGGAACTGAAACTCGCGCCTTAGATGGTGTAACGGTAGCCTTTCGTAAAAAAGAATTTGTGGCGATCTTAGGTCCAAGTGGTTCAGGGAAAACTACGATGTTAAACGTCATCGGTGGCCTAGATCAATACGATAGCGGGGATTTAATCATCAATGGGCAATCGACCAAAAACTTTAAGCTTACTGATTGGGATGCTTATCGAAACAACTCGATCGGATTTGTCTTTCAAAGCTACAATTTGATTGGACATCAAGGGATTTTAGATAATGTCGAGTTGGGCATGACGCTCAGTGGTGTTTCTAAAGAAGAACGTCGCAAACGTGCTCAAGAAGCACTCGAGCGCGTAGGGTTACAAGATCATCTCAATAAAAAACCTAGTCAACTCTCTGGTGGTCAAATGCAGCGTGTCGCCATCGCACGAGCGCTAGCAAATGACCCTGAAATCCTATTATGTGATGAACCGACGGGCGCACTTGATTCTGAAACAAGTGTGCAGATCATGAACTTGATTCAAGAATTGTCTCATGAAAAATTAGTCATCATGGTAACGCACAATCCTGATTTAGCAAAAGAATATGCCAATCGAATCATTGAATTTTCAGATGGTAAAATCATAACAGACTCTAATCCTTATCATGAAGAAAAATCAATAAACGATTTTGAATTAAAACGTACTCGGATGTCTTTTTTCACGGCATTGCGCTTATCGTTTAATAATATTCGGACAAAAAAAGGACGAACCTTTTTAACTTCATTCGCGTCTAGTATCGGGATCATCGGTATCGCGATCGTATTGTCTTTATCCAATGGTTTCCAAAAACAAATTGATAAAACACAATCTGAAACACTTGCTCAATTTCCAGTCACGATTTCACAAATCACACAAGACAATACCGAACTTTTTAGTAATGCTTCTACCAAAAAACAGAAAAAAGCTGGCAAAGATCAAGTTCTAGCCAAAACAAGTGAACAAGATCTAGCACAGCATACCAATGATTTATCTACTGAATATGTCGATTATATCAAGAAAATCAATCCAGATTGGAGCAATAACGTTAGTTTTAGCCGGTCAACGAATTTGAATCTATTACGTGATGTAGATGGTACGATCAAACAAGTTCAATTTTCTAACGCAAAAACAGATGGTCAAAATGCTGGAGGTTTTGCGGCTTCTACTGGTGTCGGGATTTCGGTCTTTCCTGATCAATTGGATCCATCAAAAGATAACTTTTTGAAACAAAATTATCAAGTTGTCGATGGCCAGTATCCAAGTAATCCAAATGATTTAGTCTTAATCGTAGATGAAAACGGCACAACCAATGTCAATGCTTTGAATAATCTGGGCTTTGATATCAAAAATGGTGAGTCATTATCCTATCAAAATATTTTAGGGACAACTGTTAAATTAGCATTTAATAATGCTTACTATACAGAACTACCTACTGGGAACTTCATTCCAAATCAAGATTTGAAAAAGGTTTACGACAACAGTGCAAATCAAACACTCAAAATCGTAGGGATTTTAAAAGCCAAAAGCTCTGCAACAATGGATCTGTTAGCTCCAGGGATTGCCTATAGTGATTCCCTAACACAAGAAGTCATCAAACAAAATAAAGAATCTGAAATCGTTAAAGCACAAGATAAAAGCAATACGAATGTTTTAACGAACGAAACGCTAGACGATACCAAAAAAGCGGCAGTGTTGACTTACTTGGGTGCAAATGCCACACCAAGTAGCATCTATATTTATCCAAATAACTTTAAAACAAAAGAAAAAATCTTAACGTATCTAGATGACTACAACAAAGGAAAAGACAAAGCAGATCAGGTCTTATACACCGATTTAGCCGGTACGATGACCAAGCTAACTGGTGGATTAATGGATGCGATCACATATGTATTGGTGGCATTTGCTGGAATTTCTCTAGTCACTAGTATGATCATGATTGGAATCTTGACCTATACTTCTGTATTGGAACGAACAAAAGAAATTGGTGTTTTAAAAGCATTAGGTGCACGTAAAAAAGATATCACTCGAGTATTTGATGCTGAAACAGCGATTTTGGGTGTAGCTTCTGGAGTATTGGGCGTTGCTATTGCTTACGCTGCAACGTTTCCGATCAATCAAATCTTAGAGAATCTAACTGATTTACAAAATGTCGCACAACTCAATCCAATGCACGCGGTAATCTTGATCGTGATCAGCACGATCCTAACCATGCTTGGTGGACATTTACCTGCCCGCATGGCTGCAAAAAAAGATGCTGCTATTGCCTTACGAGCAGAATAATAAAGGAGTGTGACAGAAAACTATCACATTCTCTAAAAACTGAATAAACGGTGTTCCAGAAGTAACTCCTTCGAAAATAAGCCGCATCATGACCGAAATAGATGAATCTATTATCGGTGTGATGCGGCTTATTTTTTAGAGCTGCCCACTTCTGGCACAGCCTCTTTTTTTAATGTGTCGTACCGCCGATTTGTTTTTCATCAGCTTTCCCATCATAGGCTACGATCGTTTCCAATGCAATCGTCAACCCTCTAACGATATCATCCAAACTCATCGCTGGCATATTTGCCCGATCCACGACTTGTTCTGGTAAAAACGGCACATGAACAAATCCACTTTTGACGTTCGGAAATTCAGTGGCTGCCAAATGTAGGACTTGGTATAAAATATGATTGCAGACAAATGTTCCGGCAGAATTGGAGACAGACGCTGGCAATTGCTGTTTTTTGATTGCCGCTACAATCGCTTTTACTGGCAATTTAGCAAAATAAGCAGCTGGTCCATCTGCTTGAATCGCGACATCGATTGGCTGTTGCCCTTCATTGTCTGGGATTCGTGCATCATCGACATTGATCCCCACTCGTTCGAATGATAGGTCAAAGCGACCTCCTGCTTGCCCGACAGATAATACGTAATCGTAGTCCGTTTTCATTAAGGCTTCTTTGACAACTGCTGCGCTCTTATGAAACACTGTTGGAATTTCTAATTTTGTAATCGTTACACCAGCAATTTCATCTGGCAATCTCTTCACCGCTTCAATGGCAGGATTTGTACTATCCTCGCCAAATGGATCAAATCCAGTTACTAAAATACGCATATAGTTTTCCTCCTAAATTTAAAATGCCCAAAAATACATCAAAACAATGTGCACAACGATCATCAATAACGCAATAATGGTCTGCTCCTTAATGACGCCATACGGACTTTTCATATCCATCAACGATGCAGGAAGTGCATTAAAGTTAGCTGCCATTGGGGTCAATAACGTGCCACAATAGCCCGCTGTCATCGCTAATGCTCCAGCAATCGCAGGATCTGCTCCTTGTGCAATCACAAATGGAATCCCGATTCCTGCAGTAATCACAGTAAATGCCGCAAAAGCATTTCCCATAATCATGGTGAAAAAGACCATCCCAAATACATAAGCCAAGACACCAAAAAATTTACTACCTTCTGGTACCACACCACTAATTAACGTCGAGATCACCGTCCCTACACCTGAAACGGTAAAAATCACACCTAAAGCCGCTAATAATTGAGGCAAGATCCCTGAAGTTCCCATCGCTTGAATCATCCGGTCGCTTTCACGCATCGTTTGTTTTGCTGAACCTTTAAAAATAATCCAAGCAAAAATCGTCCCGATCACAGCAGCCACTCCAATTGCGACTTTCCCTGAAGCAGGAATAAATTTTGCCAATAGCATCGAAATAACCGCCAAACACAGTACCGGAATGAAGAGACGATTGCCATAGCGTTTAGCTGAAACTTCCAATTTTTCCATTGAAAAATCCGGGAATTTCGTGATACTAAATTGTTTAAAAATCGTGATCACACCTAATAAAACAACCAATACTCCAGCAAATACTGGCGGAATCACTTTGCCAAATGTGAATAAAATGCCTAAATCAAACCAAAACAACGCACTACCGATTCGCTTGGTATTGTCTTTTTGTTGGAGAACTTTCACACCCGTGTACATCAACTGCAACCCAATCAAGATATAAAACCATTCTAACAACTGATCCCAAAACGTCACTGTTTCCACTAATTCTCCTCCTTTTGCTCTTTATAGGTACGCGCTAATTTACGATCATATAGATAATTGCTGATTCCTACAAAAATAAAGGCAATAATCGCAACTGGCATCGACGCTTTCGCGATATCCCAACCTGTAATTTTATACCCTAAGGAGTCTAGTGTACTGACAATCAGTAGCACTCCTGAAGCAGCTAAAAAAGTATTTTGACCATAGAAATTCCCATAATTATCCATAGCAGCTGATTTTCCTTTGATCACTTCTTTTTCTCCTTCTGTAATCTCTCCGTATTTCGCTTCAGCTGCAGCTTCGGCCATTGGTTGGACCAAAGGACGGACAAATTGCGGTTGTCCGCCTAAACGAATTGAAAACAAGCCTGCAACTTCACGAATCGCCAAGTAGATCGTTAAAAACGAACCTGTTGTGAGCCCTTTGATCCCTTTGATTAGACGCACAGCCTGTTCTTTTAATCCATGTGCTTCTGATAAGCCAATCAACGGTAGAGTAATAAAAAAGATCGTTACCAAGCGCTGATCAATAAAGGCTTGTCCTAATGTTTCTAAAAATTCAATCGGTGTTAAGCCTGACACTAGCGCTGTGGCCAAGCCAGCTACAATTACGACCGCGATCGTATCAAGTTTTAAAATAAAACCTGCCACAATAATCAAAATTCCAATTAATTTAATCCATTCCAAGGGAACACACTCCTTTATACTTTTTTGTGAACTATTTCCTTTTTTCGATCTAGACCACTTTTTTAGCATACTATATTCTGAAAGCAAGTGCAATTGTAAATAAAAAAATAGGGTGTGACAGACCTCTGTCACACCCTATTAAAAACAGAATAAACGGTTGATTTCTTGGAGCCGGCCACTTCTGTCATAACCTCTTTGACTTAAGCTAAACTATATACAAACAAACCACTTAGTAATTTTGGTTCAAACCACGTCGATTTTGGTGGCATGATCTCACCTGCATCTGCCACACCTAATAAATCACTCATTTGTGTAGGATACATTTCAAATGCTAAGACCCAATCTGGGCTTGCGACTTTTTTCTCTAATTCTTGTTCACCACGAATGCCACCTACAAAATCGATACGTTTATCTGTCCGCACGTCTTCGATTCCAAATAATGGCGTTAATACATGTTCTTGCAAATAAGCGACATCCAGACTAGCAGCCGGATCACTTGAACGCAACGCTTCTTTAACGACTAATTGATACCAAGTATCGGCGATCAATAAATTGATCTCCCCTTTTTTACTTGGTTTTTGATAGCCAATTTCATTGATTTCAAAAACTTTAGCTAAATGCTCAAATAACTGTGCTTTTTCAACAGGAACATTAATGATTCGGTTGTATTCGTAAATCGCTAGTTCCGTTTCGGGGAATAAAATCGCTAAAAAGGCTTCACTTTCTGGCGTCGCCGTTCCTTGTTCTCGTTTTTCAAGTCCGATTTTAACGGCTGATTCGGTACGATGATGCCCATCTGCGATATATAACGCTGGAACTTCTGCGAAGGCCGCTTCAATTTGTGCGATTACGCTCGCATCATCGATTGCCCACACTTCATGTGTCACCTCGTAAAAACTTGTGAAACGATATAAAGGCACGTGCGTTTGTGGCCATTCTTTCATGATCGTTTCTAGCGGTTTTGTTTGACGGTAACTTAAAAAGATGGGACTAGTGTCTGCATCACATGCGCGAATATGATTCATCCGATCGACTTCTTTTTCTGGTCGAGTGTACTCGTGTTTTTTGATCTTGCCATCTAAATATTCTTGGATCGATGTTGTAGCGACGATCCCAGTTTGTTTCCGTCCATTCATCGTCAAACGGTATAAATAATAGGCCGCTTCTTCTTCTTGTTTTAACCAACCATTTTCTAAAAATTTGGCTAAATTGGCAGCCGCTTTTTCATATACACGTGCTTCATAAGGACTTTCTAAATCATCGAGGTCGATCTCAGCACGGTCGATGTGAAAATAACTGTAAGGATTGCCCTTTGCATATTCTTTTGCTTCTTGGCTATCCACGACATCATATGGCAATACGGCTACTTCTTTAGCTAATTCTTCTTTTGGTCGAATGGCACGAAACGGACGAACTTGAACCATAATTACATGACCTCCTGATTTTTGATAATGCGAACACGCACGACATCTGTACTACTTTCAAGACGTGTCAATACATCTTGTAACACGGTTTCATCCGTTTCTGTCACATCGACTAACGTATACGCAAAATCGCCGCGACCACGATTGATCATGTTGTCGATATTGATTGAAAATTCCGCAATAGCAGACGAAATGCGTCCTAACATATTGGGAATATTTTTATGAATGATGGTAATCCGTACCGGTGAACGAAAAGACATGTCAACCGTTGGGAAATTGACTGAATTTTTGATGACCCCAGTTTCTAAGTAACGTTTCAACGTTCTAGCAGCCATTTTGGCACAGTTGATCTCAGCTTCTTCAGTTGACGCACCCAAATGCGGCAACACAGTAATATTTGGATGATGCAATAAACGTTCTTCGGCAAAGTCAGTTGTAAAGCCACCGATCTCTCCAGCTTCGATGGCACTTAATACCGCATCGGTATCTACGATTTCACCACGAGAGAAGTTTAATAAGCGGGCGGTTTTCTTCATCGCTACAATCTCTTTCGTGCCAATCATATTCCGCGTACTGTCGATCAAAGGTACGTGAACAGTAATAAAGTCACAGTTTTTCAAAATTTCATCCATATCCTGCGCTCGTTTGACACGACGTGAAATACTCCAAGCTGTATCCACTGATACATAAGGATCATAGCCCATTACTTCCATTCCTAAACGATATGCATCGTTTGCAACCATAGCACCGATAGCCCCTAGACCGATAACCCCTAATTTTTTCCCAACTAATTCATGACCAGCAAATTGTTTTTTATTGGCTTCTACATGACTAGCAAGATCTGCTTCAGTTTGTTGTTGCACCCATTCGATTCCTTGTACAACAGGACGTACGGCAATAAATAAACTTGTTAGGACCAGTTCTTTAACGGCATTGGCGTTGGCTCCAGGTGTATTGAAGACCACGATCCCATTTTTCGTACATTCGTCAACGGGAATATTATTGGTTCCCGCTCCTGCACGCGCTACCGCGACTACGCTTTTAGGGAAAGCATAGTCGTGTAATTTTTGGCTACGTAAGATAATTCCATCTGGTTGTTCACTTTCATTGATCGCGTAAAGCTCTTTTTCAAAACGCTCCATACCTTCTGAAGCAATTGCATTGAATGTTTTAATCTGAAACATCTAGTTTTCCCCCTGTTTTTGCTCGAATGTGTGCATAAATTCCACTAATGCTTGAACCCCTTCAAGCGGAAAAGCATTGTATAAACTTGCTCGCATGCCCCCAACAGAACGATGGCCTTTTAGGTTTTCAAAACCTGCAGCTGTCGCTTCTTGAATAAAGGCTTTGTCGATTGCATCATCACCAGTTACAAATGGAATATTGGTCAATGAGCGTGAAGCCGGATCGACCGGACTTGAAAATAAGTTTGACTTCGCTAAAGCGTCATATAATAAATTGGCTTTTTCTTGATTTTTTTTCAAGATAGCGGGTACACCACCATTTTCTTGTAACCACTCAAAAACTAAACCAGCCATATAAATCGCAAATGTTGGTGGTGTATTGTACATCGATTCATTTTTTGCTTGTACTGCGTAATCTAACATTGGTGCAAATGCTGGCGTCGTATTCAAGAAATCTTCTCGAATAATCACGACTGTCAATCCAGCTGGCCCAATATTTTTTTGTGCCCCCGCATAGATCATGGCAAAGTCTTCTACTTGATAGTCGTTGCTTAAAATATTTGATGACATATCTGCGATCAAAGGAATCCCTTTCGTGTCAGGAATCGTTTGAAAGGCAATCCCACCAATCGTTTCATTGGTAGTAAGATGCACGTAAGCAGCCTCTTGATCAAAAGCTGTTTCAGGAATTTCAGGAATTGCGGTAAAGTTTGTCGCTTCACCAGTTGCAATCACGTCGACTTCGACTGTTGGCACCATTTTCGCTGCTTGGATTGCTTTTTTGGCCCACGCACCTGTGTTCACATATAATGCTTTTTTATTTTGTGCAAAATTCAAGGGGATCATTGAAAATTGCAAACTCGCACCACCTTGCATGAAAAGTACGCGATAGTTTTCTGGAATTTTCATTAGATCGCGTAACAATTGTTCTGCTTGGTTGATCACATCTAGAAATAAGGAGGACCGGTGACTCAGTTCCATTATGGACATCCCACTATCCTCATAGTTCAATAAGGATGCTTGGGCTTTTTGTAATACCTCTTGTGGTAAGATTGCAGGTCCAGCTGAAAAATTATAGATTGTCATGTAGTTCGCTCCTTTTTCCTTTATGTGAAAATTATTATAACAAAAGAATGTCAGATGATAAAGATATTATGAAAAAAAGAGAATTTCCTAGGAAATTCTCTTTCAAAATTTGAATAACATTCATTTTTTATGCATATATACGTTAACTTGGCTGTGTTAGCAATAAGACTGGCGTATTTTCTTTGACTTGACCTTCTTTAGTCAATTCTACTTTTGCATAAGCCGGTGTATTGGTGATGATCGTCATCACTGTTGGATCATATCCTTTTTCGACGATCGCCGCTTTATCAAACGTCCCTAATACTTGTCCTTGCTTTACAATCGCTCCTTGAGTCAAATTGGTTTCAAAATGCTCTCCAGCTAAATTCACCGTATCGATCCCGATATGCACCAACACTTCTGCTCCATCATCGGATTGAATACCAAATGCATGTTTTGAATCATAAACGACAGTTAACACCCCGCTAACTGGTGCCGTTACGGTATTGCTTTCTGGAATAACCGCAAACCCTTTACCCATCATTTCTGTAGAAAATACAGGATCATTGACTTCTTTTAAAGCAACGATGCAACCGGTAACTGGTGATGTGATCGTTTCATCTTTCACCCCTGCTACATCATGCATTGGATCTTCATTGATTTCAACGGCTACATTGTCTGTCGCTTCTACTAAAGGTTCAACCATTTTTTTCTTCGCATAAACAAATGTTAACGTAAAGGCGATCACAAAACTAATTAATGCTGAAATCGCAAATCCAGCGTATCCTCCTGGAGCAATCGAGATAAAACCGATCACACCAGCTGAACCGAGCGAACTTGCTAACACGTGGAAGATTCCAATAAACGCACTGGCAATTCCAGATGCGATCATCGCACAAAAGAAGGGGAATTTTAATTTTAAGTTGACCCCAAAAATCGCTGGTTCTGTAATTCCTAAAAGTGCCGAGATACTCGCACTAGAAGCCAAGCCTTTTTGTTTTTCGTTTTTCGTAACCACAAAGATTGCGAGCGTTGCTGCACCTTGCGCGATATTGGCCATTGACGCCACTGGGAAAATGAAGCTGCCGCCTGTTTTAGCAATATCAGCTAATAACGTCGTTTCAATCGCTGGAAAACTTTGGTGTAATCCTGTAATCACGATTGGTGAGTAAAACGCCCCAAAGATCGCTAATCCAAAAGGTCCTGTTGTATCATATAACCAAACCAAGCCATTAGTTAGGCCATCTGAAAAGGCACGCATGATCGGACCTACGGCAATAAACGTTAAGAATCCTGTAGCAATAATCGACAACATCGGTGTAAAGGTAAAATCTAAAACCGATGGCATTTTTTTATGCAAATACTTTTCGATCGTCGCTAAGATATACGATACAGCTAAGACCGGCAACACTGATCCTTGATAGCCTGCTTGAGCCACTTGTAGCCCAAAAAGATTCCAAAATGGCATCGAACCATCTGCGATTGTTTTGGCTACATCATAGCCATTGACAAGCATTGGCATGACCATAGACATCGCCATTGCAGCCCCTAGATAAGGATTCCCACCAAAACGTTTCGTTGCGGAGAACCCAACAAGAATCGGTAAGAACGCAAACGGCGCTGAAGCCAATAAGTTGATAATTGATGCTAGATCCGCAATCGCTGGAAACATTTGAACGAGTGATTCTGGTCCAAACAATTTCGGTGAAGTCAAGACATTGTTTAACGCCATCAATAGACCACCAGCAACTAAAGCTGGAATAATCGAAACAAAAATATCAGATAATACCTTAATCAGGTCCATGATTGGGTTTTTACGTTTGCCATGTTGAGCGACAGCTTTTAATTCTTCAGTTGATGCTTCTTTCACCGGTACGATATTGACTAACTCAGCATACACTTTATTGACATCCCCTGGGCCAATAATGATTTGATATTGACCATTTGTCTCAAATGTTCCTTTAACGTCTGGATCATTATCTAATGCCGTTTGATTGATTGCTTTTGTATCTTTCAAGACCAAACGCAAACGTGTAGCACAATGTGCAGCAGCGACAAAATTATCTTTTCCAATCGCCTGAACGATTCGTTGTGCAACTTCTTTGTGGTTCATATAAATACTCCTCCATTTTTGTGTAACCGTTTTTTCATCTTTATCATACCCGAAATTTTAAAAATGTCAAACGTTTATCAAAAAAATATTTATAAAAATAAAAATATTAATTTAACAACAATCGTTAACCCTTACATTTGATATACGTTTGACAAAAAAATAAAAATCAGCTATTTTAAAGAAGATAAGAATACGGTTACGTAAAGGAGAAAAAAATATGGAAATGATTCAAGAATGGACGACTGAATTACGCTATCGTCCTTATGACAAATGGCCAAAAGCCTACGTAGATGAACTAACAAAGCAAGTCGATGCTTCGATCTGGCGTTTTCACTATCATATCCAACCAGTCACAGGTCTTTTAAATGATCCAAATGGTTTTTCTTACTTCAATGGACAATGGCATATTTTTTACCAGGCCTATCCTTTTGGCCCTGTTCATGGTTTGAAATCTTGGTATCATTTGTACTCTGATAACCTAATTGATTGGAAAAGAGATGGGATTCGTCTTGAAGCAGATAGCATCTATGATTCACACGGAGTCTATTCTGGTTCAGCATTGCCTGTAGGTGATCAATTGTTTTTAGCTTTCACAGGAAATGTAAGAAATGCCCAATGGGATCGCCATGCCTACCAGCTTGGAGCTTACATGGAATCTGATTTTACCGTCAAAAAAATCGACACGCCATTGATTCCAGATCCGCCACAAGGCTATACCCACCATTTTCGTGATCCACAGGTAATTTTCTACGAGGATACATATTATTTGATCATCGGCGCACAAACAGATGATGAAAAAGGCCAAGTATTGTGTTACCAATCAGATGATCGAATCAACTGGAACTTATTAGGTGCGTTAACATTTACGGATCAAGAAATGGGCTATATGATCGAATGTCCAAATTTATTATTTGTTGACGGTCAAGCAGTGTTGATCTTTTGCCCACAAGGAATCGACAAAACGATCTTCGATTACCAAAACATTTATCCAAATACCTATATCACTGCAGAAAAATTTGATTCCAAAACAGCTACGCTCACGACACCTTCTACGCTTTCACATATCGATGAAGGATTTGACGTTTATGCAACACAAGGATTCCAAGCACCAGATGGTCGTGCTTTAACGATCGGTTGGATGGGATTACCGGAATTACACTATCCTACTGATCAAGAAAATTGGGCACACGGCTTAACGCTTGTTCGTGAACTACACATCCAAGATGGACACTTGTATCAACGCCCTATTAGCGAAACGACATTATTACGACAAGAAGCCCTTCCCGTTACCGTTAAACAATTGCAAGACGGTCTGACAGCTGAGAACAATAGTTATGAACTGCAACTCACGTTGCCAGAAGGAGAGCGCGGAGAATTAGTGATTGCCGCAAATTCAGATCATACAAAAGGATTAGTCATCGCATTTGATACGACTCGTGGTATGATAAGCGTAGATCGTGGACAAATGACGCACGTTCCTAGTCCTGAATATGGTACGACAAGAAGTTATCAAGCTAGAACAAAGACCTTACATTTACAATTATTCGTCGATAGTTCGATGTTTGAGTTATTTATCAATCATGGGGAAGCTGTCTTGAGTGGTCGGATGTTTCCAACAAAACAACAACGAACGCTCGCGTTAACAGGTAGTGCCGAAAACGTCGCCTTTTGGCCGTTACGATCAATGAATGAATAGAATGAGGAATGCTACATGGTAGTCAAATTAACCGATGTTGCCAAACGTGCAGGTGTCTCACCTACTACTGTTTCTAGAGTGATCAACAATTACGGTTCGCTAAGTCAAAAAACGATCCAAAAAGTCCAACAAGCGATGCAAGAATTAAATTATCAACCAAATTCATTAGCGCGCTCCCTTCAAGGAAAAAAAACGCAATTGATTGGACTTGTTTTTCCAACAGTAGCCAATCCATTTTTTGGAGAATTAGTGGAGTGTTTAGAAACAAAACTCTTTACGCGTGGCTATAAAACGATTTTGTGTGACTGTGCACACAATAGTGAAAAAGAGCGTAGCTACTTGAATATGTTAAATGCCAATAAAGTCGATGGAATCATTGCTGGAGCCCATAATTTGGGTATTGAAGAATATAAAGAACTCGATTTGCCGGTGGTATCTTTTGATCGGTATTTGGCAGATGGAATCCCGATCGTAGGTAGTGACAACTTCTACGGCGGTTATCTAGCCACACAAACACTCTATCAGCAAGGTGCGAAAAATATCGCAATCGTCACGGGTAGCTTATCTTCAAACTCACCAACAAATGAACGCTTATTAGGGTATCAAGCGTTGATCAAAGAACATAACTTAACAGAACATGTTTATCGTTTTGCAGAATTTGAATCCTCACCAGCATTAAAACAACGTAAATTGCGTTCGATTTTACAAGAACGTGATTTTGATGCTCTGTTTTGTACAGATGATCTAACCGCAATTTTAGTGGCGAATTTATGTCAGGAACTTGAGATCAAGATTCCCGATGAATTGCAGTTGATCGGATATGATGGAACCAAAATGATCCAAACCTATTTTCCAATACTAATGACGATTGCACAGCCAATAGAAGAAATGGCTGATTTACTGATCGAATTATTGCTTTATCGGATTTTAACGCCTGAAAAACCACTCGATCCATTATATGTTTTACCCGGGAAATTGATTCATCGACAATACTAAAAAAAGATGCGACAGACTTCTATCACATCTTTTAACAAATCGAATAAACAGTGTTCGAAAAGGAGCTCCTTCGAAAAATAAGCCGCATCATTACCGAAATAGATCCATCTATTCTCGGAAATGATGCGGCTATTTCTTAGAGCTGCCCACTTCTGTCACATTCTCTTTTTACAATGCTCGCAGATGGAATCGAATGCTTTGAAAATCGCCTATATTAGGAAGTGGCACATATAGACCGACTTGCATCAGTTCATCACCGTAAAGTTGCTGTTGTCCATTCACTTCATAGAGACGATCAGGATCTAATGCTGTGAATTTCAAAATGTGTAACGGTTCAGAAGGAATGATCAAGCCTCGATAATAATAGGCGATTGCTTCACTCTTCTCTTGATTGATGACCATAACAGCGGCATCTTTTTGCTCAAAAGGACTCACTAATCGATAAAAGGTACCATATTGTAACAATTGTCGATTGGTTTTATAAAAAGCGATCGCAGTTGCAATCTCTTGTTTCTCAGTTATTGAGAGTGCTGTTAAATCTAATTCTAAGCCAAAAATACCACACATCGCCACATCTCGACGAAAAGCCAATGACGTCATTCGTCCGGTCTGATGATTTGGTACCGCAGAAATATGCGCTCCCATCGTTGACGGCGGAAAAAGTTGACTTGTTCCATATTGGATTTTCAACCGCTCGTAGGCATCTGTATTATCACTTGTCCAAATTTGTAGTGTATAATACAACATCCCAGCATCAAAACGTCCACCCCCACCAGAACAGCCTTCGATCAAAACATCTGGATAATCTTGAGTCAATCGCTCTAACAAGGCATATACACCCAAAATATAGCGATGGAAAAATTCACTTTGTCGGTCGCTTGCTAAACTCATGCTATATGCTTCAGTAATATTGCGATTCATATCCCATTTGATATAGTCGATCTGTGTTTCTTCTAAAATCGTCGCAATGGCTTCATATAAGTAATCTTGGACAGCTCCATAAGCACATTTACCGTTTCATGAAATTTCTGATTATTTATATCGCAACACGCACCGTCAAGTGACGTTAAAAGAATTGGCAGATCATTTTCACTATAATTACAGCTACTTGTCTTCTTTATTTCCTCAAGTAACAGAGATGAATTTTACCAATTATATGAATGAATTACGTATCAAACGTGCTAAAGATTTATTAAAACAAGTAGATGTGACGATTTCTGAAGTTGCTGAATCGATTGGATTTACAGATATCAGTTACTTTTCAAAAGTCTTTAAGAAGCGAACAGGTCAAACTCCAAGTCAATACCGCCGAGGAATCGAACATGTTTAGATGGTATAAAAAAAATGAACTATTTGTTCAATTCTTCTTACTCTTTTTGATCAGTATTCTAACTGTATCGTTCATCAGTGTTTTGCTAACGCTAAAAAGTGCGGAAAAAGTCTATATCAATACTCATATAAAAACGGTCAATACAAGTGTGAAAAAAATCCAAGAAGATTATACTAAACTAAATGATAGTCTGACGAACCAGTTTTTAGATTTACAAAAAAATCCGTATATCACGACTTTTCTGAATGATCCTAAATTAGATCCTGTAGCCAAAAATCAATTGTTCTATCAATTATTAAAAAGTTTAAAGCAGAGTAACTATCTCTACGATCAAATCGCCAGCCATTTACTTTTGATTAATCTAGATGGTAAATTTTTATCCCAAAATGGTGTCTACCCAAGCACGAGTTCCACTGAACTATTAAATGCAACTTTCTTTAAAGAAACACTCAAACGACCGTATCAACTCCATTACCAAGCACTTGAGAACGGCTATTTTCCTAATACGAAATCCGAAGGTGGCCTTGTGGTTTCAAAGGCGATCTTAGATGATACAGAAACTGTGGTTGGCGCTGCTTTGATTTTTATTTCAGATAGTGATTTTTCTAAGTTTTACCGCTCCATCTTTAATGCTGAAATTGATCAAATCGTGAT
The DNA here is from genome assembly GCF_053761865.1 of Enterococcus bulliens. NCBI lineage: Bacteria > Bacillati > Bacillota > Bacilli > Lactobacillales > Enterococcaceae > Enterococcus > Enterococcus bulliens. Next base: position 10,987 of record NZ_JBSMXK010000022.1, on the reverse strand, counting down.
CTACGATACCCAATCCACACTAATTTCGTCAAATCAAACACCTGCTACTGCCAAAAAACTGATCCACGTGACGAATGAGCAAATGGATAATAATCTACACGTTCAAAATTTTACAGTGGCAACTTTTGGATATACTTTAAAGATCGTGACCAACAATCAACTTGTAGCCAATGACCTATTTTTACAACCTTTAATCTATAGCTTGCTAGCCTTAATGATCTTGCTTAGTGCTACTTTAACTTTTTGGTTGATTAAAAGACGTATTGCTCCTTTATACGCTTTAGCCAACCAACTCGAACACGTGACATATGGTAATCTTCCACCTAAGATGATTGTTTCAGGTACACAAGAAATTCAAACATTGCAACGCGCTTATAATAAAATGCTAGATGATTTTCAAGATTCATTAACTGAAATTATGGCACAAGAAGAAATCAAACGAGCAATGTAGATTCGTGCTCTCCAATTACAGATCCAGCCACATTTTATTTACAATACATTGACCGCAATCAAATTTCAAATTATGAAGCAAGAAAATGAACAAGCTGTAGCGTCGATCGAAGCCTTTACACGTTTATTGCAATATACGATCGGCAATACTGCTGAATTGATTTCACTTCAGGAGGAATTGAGTATTCTAAAAGATTATATCACTATCTTACAAATGCGTTTTGGAAATCACGTCACAGTTCATCTTTACCAAGACGATGAGGAAGCGACAAGTCTTGTTCCCAAATTACTGCTACAACCTATCGTCGAAAATGCATTTATCCATGCCTTTCCAAATGAACGCACCGGTCAAATCAATGTTTTAGTCTCTCATACACAAACACAAGTAAAAATCGAAATCATTGATGACGGTGTTGGGGTCGCCGCATCGACTGATTCTAAAAAACGCTTTTCTGGTATCGGCTTGACTAATATCAAAGAACGTTTGTGGCTGTTATTTCGAGATGAAGCAATATTTACAATGACCAGTCTGCCTAACCAAGGCACAATCGTTTCCATCATCTTACCCAAAAAAGAGACTGTGACAGAAGTAAGCAACTAAAGAAATAAGCCGAATCATTATCAAAATAGGTGAACCTATTTCGATAATGATTCGGCTATTTAAACGTATGGATTGCATTGACTCGAACTTTAAAACGGAGTAAAAAATGGAACACTTCTTTCGTGACTTTAGCAATCGTTTGGTTATCATGACCCAAAATTATAAATTCTTGAGATATCTGAAACACACTTCTCTTAACCACATAAAGCGAAGACTAGTATTCGTCGTAAAGAGTAACGATTTATCTAAAGGCAAAAAGGTTTTGTTTGCGATCGATGCGTTTCATCTAGTTGTTCGATCGCCTTGCACATCTCCGGTATTGATCACCGGTTGCGTGCCTTTGTCGGTAATAATCGATACTAGTAAATTATTGATCAAATGAACTTTACGATCATCCGTAAAGACGATATCTTGACCGTCTTGAATTTGCTCGAGCGCCATTTGCGTCATTGATACCGCTCCTTCAACGATCGTTTGACGTGCCGCTAAAATCGCACGTGCTTGTTGTCGTTGTAACATGGCACTTGCGATCTCTGTCGCATAAGCCAAATGATTTAGACGTGTTTCGATGACCTCTACTCCCGCTACAGCTAACCGTTCTTGTAATTCTTTGGCTAGTTCTGCTGAGATTTCGCTGGTATTACCACGCAAAGTAAGGTCATCATCATTAAATGTGTCGTAAGGATATTGAGACGCAATATGACGGATTGCTGTTTCGCTTTGGATCTCGACAAATTCTTGATATTGATCTACATCAAATAACGCTTTTGCTGTATCGACCACTTTAAACACCACAACGGCTGAAATCTCAATTGGATTTCCATCTAAATCATTGACTTTTAACGTTGCGCTGTTAAAATTACGGACCTTTAATGATACATTGATTTTTTGGGTCAAAGGTGTCGTGATAAATAGTCCATTGTCTTTGATCGTTCCTAAATATTGACCAAAAAATAAAATCGCTTTGGCTTGATTGGGACTGACGATCGTCAAAGAACTTGCAAATAAGCAAATGATGATGGCAATCAAAATACTTAAAATTACAAAAGTTGGCTGCTCATTTGTGACACCCGTATAGACTAAAAAGGCATCGCCTAATAATACGATCAATAATACGAATAACCCTAAATACCCATTGATATGAAATGTTTGTTTTTCTTTCAAGTTGCTCTCCTCCTTTTTTTCTAGTATCGCATATTTTTTTCTAACTGACAAAAAAACATCCGCCCATTTGAGCGGATGTTTGATTATGCTGTTACTTCTTGTTGGATCGCAGCTAGACGCGCTAGACGTTCTTCAGCTGAGATATTGTTTTTTACGATGTAGCGATTGTGCTCACTGGCAGCACAGTCATAGCTACAACCACCTAAGTGTTTGTCTTCATTTTCTTTTGAAGTTAAGATTTGGCGGTTACACTCAGGATTGGCACAGTTGATATAACGCTCACAAGGTGTGCCATCGAACCAATCTTTCCCAACGATTTGTTTGTCCACTTGGTTGATTTCAACCGCGATACGATCATCAAAGACATACATTTGACCATCCCATAATTCGCCGCGTACTTCTGGATCTTTTCCATACGTTGCAATTCCACCATGAAGTTGCGCGACATCTTCGATTCCTTCACGCAATAACCAACCAGAGAATTTCTCACAACGAATTCCTCCTGTACAATACGTAACCACTTTTTTATCCATAAATTGTTCTTTATTGTCTTGGATCCATTGTGGCAATTCACGGAAATTGCGAATATCCGGACGGATCGCGCCACGGAAGTGACCTAAATCGTACTCATAGTCATTACGAGCATCGATTACGATCGTATCTTCATCTAATAATGCTTCTTTAAATTCAGTTGGTTTTAGATATTTTCCAGTCAGTTCATGTGGGTCAATATCTTGCTCTAAGTTTAATGACACTAATTCAGGGCGCGCACGTACAAACATTTTTCTAAATGCATGTCCTTCTGCCTCATCGATTTTAAACATCGTATCGGCAAAACGTGGATCCGCTAACATGTGCTCCATGTAAGCATCCGTTTGTGCTACTGTTCCTGATAGTGTGCCGTTGATTCCTTCATTTGCTACTAAAATACGTCCTTTTAGACCTAATTCTTTACAGAATGCTAAGTGCTCTGCGGCAAAAGCCTCTGGGTCTTCAAGCGTTGTATAATTGTAGTATAGTAAAACACGATAGTCCATATATTGTGTCTCCTCCTTAAATTTATACCTTATCCATTATATAGAAGAGTTCATCGAAAAACTAGTTTTTTGTTCAGTTTTTTTATTTTTATCGTAGTTTCTTAGTTTAATTCTAACAAATGCTTCACAAAGAAATCAGTGATCTCATCCATCGTCTTCGTTTTCACCAAATGACGTTCTTGTTCTTGCCAAAACGTAATATTTGATTGCGCATTGAGTTCAATAAAATCTTCCACGTCTTCAAACGGGATTTTTTCATCTTCTGTCCCATGCCAAAACACAATCGGACGTTTTGCTAGCGTTTCTGGCTTTTGTGCTAGATCATAATGATCTGTCCAACTTAATAACGCATCATAGTCTTTTGGCAATGCTAATCCATATTTGACTGCATTTTTTTTGATCCGTTCTTTATAGCGATTCAGATTGGGTGTTCCCATCACACAAGCGGCGGCTTGAATTTCCGGATGTTGGGTTAACAGTGCCGTCGTAGTCATTCCACCCATTGATACCCCACCAACACCATATACACCCGTTGTTAAATTCAATTTGTCAAAATAAGCGATAATAGTATCAAATTCAAATAAATTAGTATGAATACTCTGCCAAAAGGTCAATGAAGGAATTTTTGAACGTTCAGTTTTGCGTTCACCGTGATTCATCGCATCTGGTAAGATCACTCGAAATCCAACTGCAGCCAATTTACGTCCTTGCGTCAACACTAATTCTTTTGCTGTTTGCCACCCATGATAATATACGATCATCGGTAACGCATTATAAGTGTCTTGCTCTTTTACTACTTCTAATACCGGGATATTTCCAATTTTTCTTCTTCTTACTACACTCTTCATTGCCTTCACTCCTCATGCTCATTTAACAATGAAGTCAGTAAAAGTACAACTAATACGCCTAAAAAACGCACGTAGTCATCTACGTGCGTGGGTATTTCAACACTTTTGTTTCATAGGGAGCCAAAAGGCATTCTTTTTCGACTTGTGTTTTACTCAAAAGATCATAACCAGTTTTTGTAAGTCTAATTTCTGCTGGTTGCTCTGAGAAATTGAGGACAAAAACATATTCATCCGTTTCAGTTATTCGCGATTGCACCGAAACAGCAGGTGAAGATAAGTCAATATAAGGGTTTTCCAAATGAAGTTGCTCGATAAGTGGTGTATAAAACTGATGTAAAAATGCTGCTTCCGTTCTGGCACCGATAAAATAAGCCGCACCTTTACCATAAGTATTCACCGTAATCGCCGCTTCCCCAGCATAGAAATCGTGTTTATACACGCCTATTATTTCAGCTGTTTCAATCGCTACTCTTGTTTGGTAGTCTTTTGTTTCAAAATTTTGATTCTTAAACTCAATCGCATTGTGTTGCGTCGGATAATACGTATCTGTTTCGATTAAATTGATTCCAAATAATTCGCGCAAGGATTTGGGCCAGCCATTTAAATAAGCCAAGTCATGTTCATCAACGTATCCTGTAAGATACGTCCCAACTAAAGTACCCCCGTTAGCCACAAATAGCGACAATTTGTTCATCATTTGCTCCGTGATCAAATAAAGCATCGGTGCAATGACTAGATCATAGTCACTTAGCTCATGATCTACGGTAATGATGTCCACCGCAATATCTGCTTCCCAAAATTGTTGGTAGTGTGCTTGCAGTGTTTGAGGATATTGCTTGGTGTTTAAAGCAAATCCTTGGGCATCATTTAACGCCCAGTTATTTTCCCAATCATACAAAATAGCGACACGTGCTACCTTTTGACTTCCTTTGATTTCTTTGATCTGTTCTAGTTGTGCACCGATCTGTTTGACGTCTTGAAAGACACGATTGTCACTAGAACCATCATGATCAACTACTGCCCCATGAAATTTTTCCGAAGATCCGCGCGATTTTCGCCATTGAAAATAAAGATTGCTATCCGAACCATGTGCAATCAATTGTAATGAAGACAATTGATGCATCCCAGGACGTTTGGTCTTATTGAATTCGTGCCAATTAACGCCACTTGGTGTACTTTCCATAACCAAAAAAGGTTGTTGTTTTAAACTCCGATATTGATCATTAATAAATCCAACTTTACTCGCTAAAGTTGCTGTCGTTTCCCAATCATTATGCCAAGCTGGATAACAATCCCAACTAACGATATCCACATGTTTAGCAAATTCTGCATAGTTTAACGATTGGAACGGAATCAAATCTGCCGTGTCTGCCATAAAATTGGTAGTAATCGGTACATTTGTAGAATAGGTTTTGATTGCTCGAACCTCAGTTAAATAAAAATCAATCGTCTGATCCGTCACAAAACGTCGCCAGTCTAAGTTTAGACCATGTACCATTTGCTCACCTAATGGCGAAGGCGATTCGATTTCTTCCCAACTTGTATACGTGTGGCTCCAAAAAGCACCCCACCACGCAGCATTCACTGCTTCAAGCGTATGGTATTTCGCTTTTAACCATTGACGAAAAGCCTTTTGACAATGTTCACAATGACATTCACCAGAATATTCATTGGAAATATGCCACATCAATAACGCCGGATGATCATGATAGCGTTCTGCTAATTTTTGATTGATTTGTGCGACTTTTTTTCGGTAAATCGGCGACGTAAAGCAATGATTATGCCGACCACCATGCAAGCACTTTTCACGTTTTTCATTTGTTCGAAGCACTTCTGGATATTTTTGTGATAACCAGGCTGGTCGCGCACCACTAGGTGTTGCTAAGATGATGTTGCCACCAAAAGCTGCGATGTCGTCCATCACACGATTCAACCATTCAAATTCAAACTGGCCCTCCTTGGGTTCTAGGGCACTCCAAGCAAAAATCCCTAGTGAAAAAGTGTTCGTATTGGCTTGTTGCATCAATTTTAAATCTTGTATTAACACTTCAGGATAATCTAGCCATTGATCTGGATTATAGTCTCCTCCATGTAAAAAACGTTTTTCCTCATCATATCTCGTCATAACATTATCCTTTCGTTCCTCCAGCCGTTAAACCAGACACAAAGTATTTTTGTAAAAAGATGAAAATCACAGCAATCGGGATGCTAATCAACAAAGCCCCCGCTGCAAACGTTGTATAGCTAGCGCCCATTTTATCCGTTACTAATTTATATAAACCGATTGGTAATGTATAATATTCCGGATTACGTAATAAGATCGACGAAAGTGCAAAATCACCTAAAGGACCCGTAAACCCATTCATTGCCACTACGGCTAGCATAGGCTTGGCTAAAGGAATCAAAATTTCTAAAAAAATACGCGTATTGCTTGCACCATCGATTTTTGCACTTTCATCAAGTTCTTTAGGAATTGTATCAAAATATCCTTTCATCAAATAGGTATTCATCGGTATTTGGCCACCTACGTAGATGAAAATCAACAACCAATGGCTATTGATCATACCAAGCATTTGTGCCAAGACGAAAATAGCGATCAACGCTGAAAATTGCGGAATCATTTGTAGCAATAAAAAGAGCATCAATCCATTTTTTCGTCCTTTAAAACGGAAACGTGAAAATGAATAGGCCGTCATCGACACGAAAATAAGTGAAAATAACATCGTGAAGACACTGATTTTTAACGAATTAACATACCATCTTAGATAATAAAATGTATCTTTAATGACAAATAATTCTTTATAATGTGCTAACGTTGCATTTTTGGGAATGATCGAAGTACTGACCAAGCTGTTTCCTGGATTAAAACTTGCGCCGATCGTCCAAAGTAACGGGTACAATACGATGCAACACATTAAAAGCAAGACGAGATAGGTCATGGTCAAGCGAAAAAGTTTCTGTTGTTTTTGTGTTGCCCCCATTAAAATTCCTCCTTAAATGAATTCGTTCGTTTAAATTGCCACAATGCAATGGCAACCACAAAAACGGAAAGTAAGATCGTTAACGCTGCAGCAACAGCATATTGACTATTTTTTACGGTCAATTTATAGATCCAAGAAACCAAAATATCTGTTCCACCAGCTGTCGATCCTGGAATTGCAGGACCTCCCGAATTAAATAAATAGATGATATTAAAATTATTGAAATTAAAAGTAAACTGCGTGATGATGATTGGTGCCATTGAGTACAACACCATGGGTAACGTAATCTTTTTAAATTTATCGATCGCAGAAGCACCATCAATTGTAGCTGCTTCGTATAGATCTTCCGGTATTGCTTGGAGCGTTCCAGTCGTCACGATAAAAATATAAGGAAAACCTAACCACCCTTGCATCAGCAATAATGCAAGTCTTGTCCAATTCGCATCTGTTAACCATGGAATCGGTGAAATATTGAGAAAGCTTAAAATACTCATATTGATTGCACCAAATGAATCATTGAATAGACCTGCAAAAACTAAAATCGTAATAAATCCTGGAACGGCCCAAGGTAAAATTAAAATCGTGCGGAAAATTTTTTTGAAACGAACTTCTTTTTGGTGAACTAGTACCGCTAAAAAGATCCCTAATGAAACTTGGAGCGTTGACGCAATGAGTGTCCAAACTACAGTCCAACCTAGTACTCCTAAAAAAGTTTGACGCCAGATCGAAATCGTAAAAATCTTTTTAAAAGTTTCTAGTCCCACCCAATCGGCAAGATGCGCAGGTGCTGAATGATAAAGATCGTAATTGGTAAATGCTAGAGCGATACTAAAAAGAATAGGAAAAATAACTGAAAAAACGAGTAAGAAAAATGCTGGACTACTGATCAGGTAAGGATATCCCTCTGCTAAAAGTGCTTGATAACTTTCTTTGATTGAAGAAACGCGAAACTGTTGATCAATCCGTTTGCCATTCATATACGCATCACGCAGATTCAACGCATAAAAAAGAACGCCAAAACCTAATACGATCAGTGCGATCAATCCTTCTGCCAATAAGAAAATTGAATTGTCGCGTGGAAGTTCTGTTCCTAAAGTGACAAGTCCCCATAATCCAATATTAAATAGATCTTTAAATACGAGTAGATACATACAAAAAAAGAAAAAAAAGAGTACGGCTTTTACATAATGCTTATTGACAGCTTGTCCTCCACCAGGAATCAGCGAAGCAAGCAAAGCTTTTGTAGCTTGTGGCATGTTTTTTTTTAATGAATGCTCCATAATAGTCTCCTTTATCTACTAAATGAAACGAGATAGAAAAGTTTCTATCTTGTTTTCAATTACTTATCGGTCGCTGCAATGGCTTCTTTGATTTGGGTTGCGGCTTGTTTTAATGCATCGGCTGGCGTTGCTTTTTCAGTTGCGATCGTTTGCAACGCAGCGTTAGTTGGATCCCAAACTGAATTCATCGCTGTAATCCCAGGAGTCAGTTCAGCATATTTTGATTGTTCTGCAATAGCGACGGTACTTGGATTTTCCATCACACTTTTATCTTCTGCTAACGCTTTTAATGCAGGTACTTCTTGAGTCTTTTCATAACGTACTTTTGAATTTTCTTCATCCGTAATAAATTTAACAAATTTTTCAGCTAGCTCTGGATTCTTTGAATAGCTACTTACGTTATAACTTTTAACCCCGATAAAAGAGGACATATGCTTTCCATTTGGCAATAAAGGTAATTCAGCTACACCATAATCGATACCCGCTTTTTTGTAAGGTTCTAAATTCCAAGGTCCTGAAATAACTGCAGCAGCTTTGCCTTCTGTAAATAAAGAATCCAACACATTGATCCCTTGATCGCCGATAATTCCAGCTGGGAACACTTTTTCTTTGTAAAATTGTTGGATATATTCAGCTCCTTCGATTTCACCTTTACTATCGATTCCCAATTGATTAGGATCATAATTGCCTGAACTATCTTCTCCAAAAATGTATCCTCCAAATGGAGTCATCACTCCCTGTGCGTAATAGACTTGATCCCATTGTGCTAATAAGCCATATTGTTCTTGGTTTTTCGCAGTTGTTTCTTTTGAAAGTGTTAACCATTCGTCTGTTGTTTTTGGTAACTTATCTTGTGCGACGAGTGCTTTATTATAAAATAAAATTTGCGTTTCAACAGCTTTAGGTAAGCCATAGACTTTTTTATCAACTATTTGTGATTTGATTGCGGCTTCTGTAAATGCATCTTGTTCTTCTGATGTAACACTTAATTCATGCAGTAAACCTTCCGTAACCGCTGTACCGATTTGATCAGAAGGAATCGTAATCACATCCGCTCCTGTTCCCGCTGGACCATCTAGTCGTAAATCTTCCAATTGGTTACCGTAAGCCTTCTCCATCAATTTGATTGTGACATCATTTTCTTTTTCAAATGCTTTGACAGCTTCTTCAATCCCACTTTTTTTGTCTTTGTCTTCCCAAACAATTAAATCAGCTTGACCATCTTTTTTCTCAGAACTAGTTTTTGTTGCTGCATCGCTAGGCCCACAAGCTCCTAAGACTAATGACAGACTCGCTAATCCAATGATTCCCCATGTTTTTTTCATCTGACTTCCTCCTAAAATGTAATCGCTTACCAAAGAGATCATACAACATTTATCGATAATAGTAAATATATTTTTCTAAATTTAGTAAATATATTTACTAAATTTTATTTGTATTTCATATCGATTCAGGTATACTTAGCTTTTAGGAGGTGTCTTATATGGTGACTATCAAAGATATCGCGACGCACTCAGGCTATTCTCAAGCTACAGTTTCTAGACTTTTAAAAGGAGATAAAACACTCTCGATTGCTGAAGAAACAAAACATAAAATTGTACAAACCGCACTCGCAATGGGATACGACCGCTCTAAGATTAAAACGACTTTAGAAAAAATCATGTTTATTTTTTGGATTAGTGAATTTGAAGAATTTGAAGATCTTTACTTCCATAATTTAAAGACTTCATTGACAAAATACGCAGAGTTGAACAGTATGGATATGAGTACGATGAACTTTGGAGATTCATTTGATTTGATCCCAAATGATATCAGTGGTTTTGTCGCAGTTGGGCGATTGACTAAAAAGCAACTCGAACAATTACATGCTATCAGTCGAAATGGCGTCTTACTAGAACTCAATCCTTTACCTGATTTATTTGACACGGTGAAACCTGACACCGATCGCATGACGAGTAAAGCCGTTGAATTTTTTTTAAAAAAAGACTACCAAAAAATTGGTTTTATCGGTGGAGGTTTTTTAAATCCTGAAACAGGTTTAGTGGAAAAAGACACTCGAGAAATCATCTTTCGACGAACACTTGCACACTATAATTGCTTAGATGAAACATTGATTTTTGCTGATGGATCATTTACAGTACAACAAGGCTATTATTTGGCGACGCAATTATTGACTCAATCTCATTTACCACAAGGCTTGTTTGTTGCTTCTGACACCTTAGCTGTAGGCGTGTTACAAGCGTTTAATGAAGCCAATATCCAAGTTCCACAACAAATCGAAATCATTAGTATCAATGATAACGATATCGCCAAATACATTAGCCCACCTCTATCTACCTTTAAAATCGATGCCGACGAGATTGCCAAAACATCGATAGATCTGCTGGTTGATCAATTGCTTTATCCACGAAAAACAACGAAAACGGTATTGTTAAATTCAGAATTTATCGAACGTCGTAGTTTTCAACAGTAAAAAAAGACACTCATTGAAGCAACTTTTAAAGGCTCTATACTTTTTGATGTTGGTGGATGACACCAGCATCTTTTTTATTTTGAAAAACAATAGAAAAGACACCTTGAAATCCTTTAGAATTAATTTGACGAACCAATCCAAAAGGAGGAATCA
>NZ_JBSMXK010000021.1:0-34165 GCF_053761865.1 Enterococcus bulliens | reverse complement strand
GAGCTGTCCTTATGGACCTTCATGACGAATGGCTCAGTTCTACAAGAAAATATATTAAGTTTGATCAATGAGAGACCAGTAAAACATTGTATAGTATTTTACACAGGATTATGGACTTGACTATTTTGAAATTATATTTCTAACTATAGTATACAATTTAAGAAATATTATTTCAATATTTTTTAGTTTTATTTTTAATAATGTTTCATAAAAGACAAAAAAAGCCATCTGCTATTAAATAGCAAATGACTTTTTGAATCAACTCCAAAAGCGATCGAGTTCATTGACTAATGATGGATAAGCATATACTTGATTTCGACGTTCATCTTTCGTCCAATTGGCATGTAACCCTTGTGTCACATAATTGATCAACAAATCAGCTTCCTGAGCAAGTGCAGTGGCTCCTACGATACGGTTATCACTTTTTCGTTTGATCACTTTCAAACGTGCCCCTTCTTCAGCAATTTTTCGGCTGTCTAACCAATCGTCCATATCTAACTCTTCCACTTCGTACTGTTCAAGATGCATCAAAGCCTCAATTATCAAGACACCAGTCTGAGCTAGTTTGGGCTGGCTAAATGTTGACATTGCAGGTAGTGGATAGCGAATCGGTGCCAATTCTTGATGAACCAGATGATCCACTAAATACTGAGCTTGTAATACCGCATACGTTGCTAATTTAGGAACAGCTTGATCATTACAATCTCCGCACGCAAAAATATGTGGCTGTGTAGTCTGAAGATAATCATTTACATGAATCCCATGTTGATCATACTCGACAGCTGCTTTTTCTAAAACAAGATGGTCCACTTGAGCCACTCGACCTGCTACACGATAGACAGCATCGACTTCTTGTTGTTTTCCTGTTTGACTGGTCACTTTCAATCGTCCATTTTCCAAACGTTCAATCGACTCGATCGTTTGATTAAATTCAAATTGTACACCACGTTTTTTATTGATTTCAATCAATTGACGTACGAAACTTTGATCAAAAATTTTTAATGCTTGACCGTTGTGTTGCCATACGTTAACAGTTGCTCCAAATGCTGTAGCAATCGTCATGAAGGCAAATGAGATAATTCCAGCACCGATCAATAAAATCTCTTTTGGCAAAGTCGCCTGTGTCAAAAATGCTGCACTATCCTGAGTCAATTCATGGCCTTCAAACGTAAAGGTACGATCCTCTCCTCCTGTTGCCACGATAAACTGTTTACCTTGATACACGATACCGTCAACATTGACTTCATGAGGTGAAACAAAGGTTGCCTGTCCAAAAAGTGTATCGATACCAGCTTGGCTTAACGCTTGTTCATGTGCTAATGATTCATTTTCCTCGATCGTATTGATCCAATTTAATGTTTTTTCCCAATCTAATGTTTCGCTTGTCGCGATTCCATATTTAGCGTAGCGTTGATTTTGTAAAAAATGCTTTGAAATCGACACCAATTCTTTTTTACGTGTGCTCCCAGTATTATTGACAACACCTCCAAAATAACGCTGCTCGATGACAAGTACAGATTTTCCCGCTTTTTTTAGTCCAAACGCTGCTGTCAAACCAGCTAGACCACTTCCTATCACAATCACATCATACATCTTCTTCACTCCTAATCTGGATCGATCAAGATCGCATGATTTTCTGATTTAATCACTTTTGAGTAGATTGCAATCCCAAGTAAAAAGATTGCCGTAAACCATAATGACTTTTCACCCATTTGACTCGTAAAAAAAAACAGCTCCCACACTAAAGCAGCAGCAGTTTTCCACCCACAAAGTAAGCGTTATACTTTGTGAAGTTCATTTTAAAATAAATCGTTTTCTTTATATATCGGGCTTTATTATAACGTTAAGTTGATTTAGACCAGATACTTTATCTTGAGAAAAAATTAAGAATTAGGCGTTGTAGGATGAACGATACCTGTAAAAGAAAATGTTTGTTCTGCGTAATCAAAAACTAGTATGCAACAATTCGTAAATCGGAGTGTAGCCACAATATCTTCTGGTACGATTTTTTGAATAAACCGATACATCGCTCCACCGTGACTGACTGTAAGTACTGCACCACCTGTCGAATTGTCCATCAGTTGGGAGATTGTTTCATACATACGATTTTGGACTTGATCCGCACTCTCACCGCCATAAGGAACAAAGAAATCACCATAAGAAGTTTCTCCAGGTTTGCGCTTAGGATTCAAGCGCTCACTTTCGCCCTCAAACATTCCAAAATTCCACTCTTTAAGACCTTTAAGCGTTCTGATTTCTTCTGTTCTAGCAACGATCTTTGCAGTATCTACTGCTCTTTCTTGTGTTGAAGCATATATACTTTCAAATACAATTTGGTTTTCTTGAAAATATATTTGGGCTTGCTGCGCTTGAGCAATCCCTAATTCAGTCAAAGGCGAATCACACGCACCTTGAATTTTACCTAATTGATTAAATAAAGTCTGTCCATGCCGCATTAAATATAATGTTCCCATCTTAAGTTTCCTCCATCTTCTTTTTAAAGAGAGTATGCAAAAAAATAAACAAAATGTCTAATGCCTATTTCTTTTTGATCTCATGCACGAAAAGCATGGACTTGAGATGTTCTAAAAATGCATGAACTAGTGGAGATCGTAACTGATTCGTTTGGTAGATTGCGATTGTTTTCAAACTTAGATTTGATTCAAAAGGTATAAACATCAAATCAGGATGCTGAAGCGGAAGTTTCAACGATACACAGACCTGATCCGTTTGCTTCAAAAAGTAAAGACAATTATGTAGTAAAGTATATTCTCCAATCCACTTTTTATTGTGATAGTCAGCGCCTAAATGTTCTATCAAATAGTCTTGAACAGACTGATTTTTACTTCGCCATAAAGCATAATGATCTAGATCGGCTAGATTTATCAAGCGTTTAGTCGCTAACGGATGATGCGTGTCGACATAGACTCCAAATTGTTCTTTCGTTTTAAAATAAAGCGAAGTATATCCTTCTTTTTGGTTTACTTCTAAAATGATGCCTAGATCAAGTAATCCTTGAGTCAACTTTTGTTGAATAAAATCAGCATTACCACTGACTAATTCAACCGTCACTGCGGGATGATTAGTTTGAAAAAGCTTCACTATTTCAGCAAACTCACCCATACTTTGAAACTCACCAGCTCCAATCACCAAAGTTCCCGAAAACTCATTTTCTTGTTGGAATTCGTCCTTGATTTTTTCTTCCAAACGAAACATTTCCAAGGCATGTTGTTTTAAAAGTTGGCCCTGTGAAGTTAATATCAGTCCTTTTGGTGTGCGTTCAAATAAGCGACATTGCAACTCTTCTTCTAATTGTTTCAATTGCCGTGACAAAGTAGGCTGGGTTAGGTGAAGCCGTTTGGCAGCTTTCGTAATCGAGCCTTCGTTTGCCACATATAAAAAATAATGTAATACTCTTAATTCCATTTTAAAACCACCTATTCTCTAACCTTCCATTTTGTGACCGTTAATTGCTCAACTTCAGCAATGGCAAGTTCTAGCGCTTGTGCTTGTCGCTTGAGATACGTCAAATCTTTCGCTAAATCATGTAAAAAATCAGCTTTCATTTTCAAAATATTCTCACGATCGATGCACCAAGTAAGATAGCCCTCTGCTGTTTGTTGTACGCGATATTGATCGTGTAGTGGAAGTTTATGTTCTGAGAATACATGGCTTTCTTCATTTAAGATCACATATTTTTCTTGTACTTCTTTAATATCCAAAGATTCAATCCAAACACCAGTTTCATCATTGTACGTTAAACAATACACATGTCGATTCATCGTGATCCCTTCTTTCTTGAAAGTGATTTTATTATAGCGCAAAACAGAAAAACGTACGAATGGTTAATAAAAAAGCGCGTAAAAGAAACTTTTACACGCTAAAAACTAGTTTAAATTTTTACCATTCGAAGCAATTACTTCTTGATACCATGCAAATGAATCTTTTTTATAGCGTTTCATCGAACCGTTTCCTTCGTTATCACGATCAACGTAGATCATGCCATAACGTTTTTTCATTTCACCAGTGGTAAAGGATACTAAGTCGATGATTCCCCACGGTGTATAGCCTAATAGTTCTACGCCATCATAATCGACTGCTTTTGTTAAGGCTTCGATATGTGCAGTAAGGTAATCGATACGCGCCTGATCATGGACTTGACCATCTTCTAATTCGTCGATAGCACCGAAACCATTTTCTACGATAAATAGTGGCAATTGATAGCGATCGTATAAGCGATTTAAGCTATAACGCAATCCTTCTGGATCGATCGCCCATCCCCAATCACTTGACTTGATAAATGGATTTTCAACCCCGTTTGGCAATCCACCGTTTACGATATTGTTATCTACTTTATTTTCTGCGTCAGCTTTGACAACAGTCGACATATAATAACTAAATCCGATATAATCGACCGTACCTTCTTTTAATACAGCCAGATCTTCCAAACGAATATCTAATTGATACCCCTCACGTTCAAATTCTTTTAGCGCATAATTTGGATATTCACCACGAACATGTACATCAGCAAAGAAGAAACGTTGTCGATTTGCTTCTTCAGCAGCCATGATGTCTACTGGATTACATGAATACGGATAGATTGGTACATGAGATACCATACATCCAATTTGGAATTCTGGATTGATTGAACGTCCAATCATCACTGCCTTTGCGCTAGCTACTAATTCGTTGTGTGCTACTTGATACATGACTTCTTTTGCATCTTCACCTTCTTCGACTAATACTCCTGAATTTGTCCATAAGAAAATAGGATTATGCACGTCCATTTGGTTATTGATCTCATTAAATGTCATCCAATATTTGACTTTATCTTGATAGCGTTCAAAAACTACTTCGGCAAATCTAGCAAAGAAATCGATCACTTTGCGATTTCTAAACCCACCATACTCACGAGCTAAATATAAAGGCATTTCAAAATGCGACAGTGTAATCACAGGTTCAATCCCATGTTTTAATAACTCATCAAATACTTGATCATAGAATTTCAACCCTTCTTCATTAGGTGTTTCTTCATCTCCATTAGGAAAAATACGACTCCAAGCTATAGATGTACGTAGACACTTTAATCCCATTTCAGCAAACAATGCAATATCTTCTTTATAATGATGATAAAAATCAATCGCTTCATGATTGGGATAAAATTTATCGGCTTCGATTTCTTGAGTAATTTCACGAGCTACTCCATGCGCACCTGCTGTCATGACATCAACCACACTCGGTCCTTTCCCACCAGCATTCCAACCACCTTCAAATTGATGTGCTGCTAATGCACCACCCCATAAGAAATTCTTTTGTACCATTTTGTCGTCCTCCTAAATCCTTTATTTAAATTCAATAATCGTATCGTTTGGTGTAACTGTTGTTTTTTCAGTAATCAGCATATTCTCGTAATCACCACTATTTGGAACGACTACGATCATAAAAACAGACAACGAAACATCTAACTCGTAATTTAACCTTTACTTTTTTATTTATACCATTATAATAAATTATACCCATACAATCGTCAATAGTTTAAATATATATAATTATAGTTATTTTTTTGGTACACTAAAGACGACTATTTTTTAGGAGGAAGAACATGCCAAAATACATTGAGATCGCTCAAGCAATCGAGCGATCAATCAAAGAACAAGACCTCTTACAAGGAACACGTTTAGCCAATATCACAACACTAACCAAAGAGTACGATGTTAGCAAAAACACGATTTTAAAAACCTTACAGCTTTTAGAAGAACGTGGTGTAATCTATCAAGTCCAAGGTAGTGGGATTTTTGTACGCCGAAAAAAACGGCGTGGGTATATCAGCTTGATTCAAAATCGTGGCTTTACGGATGATTTAAAAGCAGCCGATGAAACGTCACGCGTGATTACACTAGAAACCATAGCCGCAACTAAAGAGATTGCGACTAATTTGCAATGCGATGTCGGTGATCCTATTTACTTTGTTGAACGTGTGCACTCGATTCGTGGACAAGTTTTTTGCTTTGAACAATCCTACTACAAACAAGATATTGTCTCCTTTTTAAATCGCGCGATTGCAGAAGATTCCATTTTTGATTATTTAGAAAAAGGGTTGAATTTACAAATTGGTTTTTCCGATAAATATTTGAAAGTTGCTCGTGTCAAAGAAGATATCGCTCATTTTTTAGAACTGAACGTAAAAGACCCTGTTTTATTTATCGAGGAACTCTATTACACTGCTGCGGGAAAACCATTTGATTTCTCGAAAAACTATTATCATCCAGACTATTCTCAATTTTTTATTCAAAGCTAAATCCCCATCTGTTTGCTTCAATTAGCAAACAGACGGGGATTTTTTTATTGACCGAGATGACGTTTTTTAGGTGCTTGTTTTTCATGAAGACCATCTGATTCTTTATAGCCAAAAAGATAAGTCAAAGTAAAGGCTGCAATGATCGTAATTGCCGATACGATCCAGAAATACAAGAAATTATTGGGATCGGTTTTACTTGCAAAAGATGGGAATCCAATCAATGAACCGGTAAAGCCAAACATATCGACTTTTAATAATCCATTGACCAGGCCGCCAATAGCAGCTCCCATACTCGCAGTAATAAAGACACGCCCATATTTTAAATTGACCCCATACATCGCTGGTTCCGTAATACCGCAAAACGCTGAAATCGCAGCTGATGCTGACAATCCTTTTAAGTTTTCATTATTTCGTGTTTTCACATATACCGCTAACGCTCCGGCACCTTGAGCAATCATGGTAACCGAAACAATCCCATTTAAAACTGAATGACCACCGGGAACGGATAATTGAGCCGAAATAATTGGAATAACTGCCCAGTGTAACCCAAAAATTACCAATACTTGATACAACCCTCCAATAATCAAACCGGATAACGGTAAACTTAAATGAAGCAATGCTTGTAAACCATTTGAAATACCTGTTGAAATCAAGGTAATGATTGGACCGACTACAATCAAGACTGTCATACCGACTAAAAAAATCTCAACTAACGGCGTAAAGATCATTCTCAATACGACCGGCATCCAACTTTTGATCCATGGTTCAAGTTTAGCAGCCATCCAAGCTGCAAAAATCATCGGAAAAATCGAATACGTATATTGTGGAATATGAATCGGGATGCCTAAAAAATTCGAATTGATTCCCATTCCTAAAATATGATACGAAAATTTACCTGTCGCATGGATTTGGACCAGTGAAGGATAAATCAAAAATGCACCAATAATCGCAACAACTACAGGATTAGAACCTAATTTTTGTGCTGCGGTAAACCCAACTAATACTGGTAAGAAATAAAATGTTGCATCCCCCATCGCACTAATAATCACATAAGTTTGCGATGAGGTCGAAACACCGCCCCAAGTCGTTAAAATCGTCAAGATCCCTTTTAACATCCCACTAGCTGCCAACAATCCGACGACTGGCATCATCGATCCGGTAATTGTACCAATCAGATTTGCTGCTCCAAATTTGATCTTAGCCCATAGTCCATGCTGATCTTTAAATGATACTTTCGTTTGTTCTTCGTTTGCTTGACTGAACCCATCACCTAATTGGGCAATCGCTTCATTAAACACATCTTCGACTGTTTGCCCAATCACCACTTGATATTGCCCACCTGCTCTAGCAACATCGATCACACCTGGAATTTTTCGAATCGCTTCATCATCTGGGATCGTTTCATCTTTTAAATAAAAACGCAAACGCGTGATACAATGGATGAATTGTGTGATATTTTTTTTACCTCCAACTGCAGCTAATACGAGATGTGCCGTTTTAGCATATCCATTTTTATCTGTTAAATCATTTGCTGGCTCTGTTTTCACAGTAGCTGTTATTGCTTTGAGCGTTAATGTGGCGACCGTTTCGCCTGCATGGACTTCACGACTCGTTTTGACGCCAAAAATATCGACCATTTGCTTGGTATTTGTGATCGCAACAATGATCGTAGTATCTTTTCCAGCAGCTTTTACTTTTTCTAAATCGACTGTTGCTAATGATGCTCCAGCTTGAATCTCTTCTCCTTGTGAAACGTTGACTTTAAAAGGAGCCCCTTTTAGATCGACTGTGTCGATTCCCATATGCAATAAGACTTCGACTCCTGACGTCGTCTTGATTCCGATTGCATGTTTTGTATCCGCTACGAGCATAATCACCCCGCTAACTGGTGATACGATCTGTCCATCGATCGGAACGACACCATATCCTTCACCCATCGTTTTTTGTGAGAATACTGGATCAGGAACTTGTTGGATTGGCAATAACTGTCCGGTAACTGGTGCTAAAAATTGTAAGACTTCACTCATTTACATTTCCTCCTCAAAATGATTTCGCTTACATTCATTACCTATAGTGTACGCCTTTATCTCACTTTTTTTCTACTAATATTTTCACTTTTTCACGAACAGTTTTGTAAGAAAATAAAAAAACAGACTGTCATATGACAGTCTGTTACACCATTAACGTAATGCTTCTACATCGCGAGCAATCATTAATTCTTCATCTGTTGGAATTAACAATACTTTGACTTTAGAATTTTCAGTTGAGATGATATGATCTCCAAATTTAGCATTTTGTTCTGGATCTAACTCAGCACCAAACCAAGTTAAACCATTCATAATTTCAGAACGAACGATAGCAGAATTTTCACCAATACCCGCTGTGAAAACAATAGCATCCACACCGTTCATTGCGGCAACGTAACTTCCGATGTATTTACGTACACGGTCGTAGAATACTTCTAATGCTACACGTACATCTTCTTTATCTTTGTTATCTTGCAAGTCACGCATGTCACTAGACAAACCACCAGTTAGACCTAAAAGACCTGATTTTTTATTTAAGATTGAAACCATTTCGTCGATATCGATATCTAATTTACCCATTAAGTATGGTAAGATCGCTGCATCTAAATCACCAGAACGAGTTCCCATAGTGATTCCTGCTAATGGTGTGAAGCCCATTGATGTATCTACTGAATGACCACCGTTAACAGCAGTAATGGATCCACCGTTTCCTAGGTGACACGTAATGATTTTTAACTCTTCAATTGGTTTTTCTAACATTTCAGCTGCACGTTCTGAAACATAACGATGACTTGTTCCATGTGCTCCGTATTTACGTACTTTATAGTCGTTGTAGTATTCGATCGGTAAGCTATATAGATAAGCAGGTTTTGGCATTGTTGCATGGAATGCTGTATCAAATACGGCAACACTGATAATATCTGGTAATAAGTGTTTAAATGCTTTGATTCCCATTAAGTTTGCTGGGTTGTGTAATGGTGCAAAATCAAATAATTCTTCGATTTTTGCCATTACTTCATCCGTTACGACAACAGAACGGTCAAAGTACTCTCCACCATGAACGACACGGTGACCTACACCAGTGATTTCATCGTAAGAAGCTAAGATTTTTAGATCGATTAATTGATCTAATAACATTTTTACTGCTACTTCGTGATCAGGAATATCGATAACTACTTCGTATTTTTCGCCTTCACCATATTTAATCGTAAAGATCGAATCGTTCATCCCAATACGTTCTACGATTCCTTTTGCGACTACTGTCTCTTCAGGCATTGTGTATAATTGCCATTTTAAACTTGAACTACCTGCATTGATTGCAATTGTTTTTGACATCGATTTTCCTCATTTCTATATTTTCACTTTAACTTGACGATCAAGATTAAAGGATCTCTTGTTCTTGTTTCCATTCTTCAAATTGTTTGAAAAATGATACGATACTTTCTGGATTTTTTAACGTGGCTAGCTTCGCTAATAATACTTCGGTCACTTGGTTAGCTTGTTTTCCATGGTTTTGGACGATCAAGATACTTTTTCGAGCTGATTCATGTTTAAATAGATCATCTGGAAGCTGGATAATCCCTTGCATGTATACACGTTCTTTGAACCATCCTTTTAGAGCTTCACTTTGTTCAGATTCTAAAAAATTCGATGGTACTAGAAATAATCCAAAACCTGCTTCTTTTACATAATTCATGCTTTGTTCCATTAATAGATGATGGGCATAAGAATGTTCATCTGAAACACCAGAAATGAAATTCTGAGCCTTCTCATCGTTTGGATAATACCCAATCGGTAAATCCGAAAAAGCAATATCCATTGGCTCAATCAATAATTCTTGAAGACCATCTTGATGGAACAGTTGTAATGAAGCAGCGATCCACTCAGCGTTAGCCGCAGCAATTTCTAATAACGTTTCATCATTATCCACACCAATTCCAGTTACTTCCTTATAATTGGCCAAACTCAGATTTGTCATTGCCGTTAGTAGTAAATTTCCCATACCAACAGTTAGATCAAGTAAGCGCAAAGGTTGTTCTTTTTTGGGTGCCAATTGTTCGATCAAATAGACAAACAAAAATCCAATACCATCTGGCGTAAGCTGATGATTAGGTTGCAAAGGTTCAGTCTGCATTCCTTTAAGCAAAAGCAACTGGACCATTTTGCGTTTTTCTTCAGCAGATAATTCATACTGTGCCAAGCGATCATAGATTTCCTGCAACTGTTGTGCGACTTCTTTTTCAGGTACGCCATCAATCACACGCACTTGATACGAATCAATCATATTTTCAATATGTTCGATATACGCATCGTAAAAAGAACTCTTCAACGCATTTTGCATTAATTGAACTGCTTGAAGTTGTAATTCAAATAGTTCTTCCATTTTTTCTTGAGCCATCGTACACCTCTCTTTATCACTATAACACTACATTTCCCTGTATAATTCTAGCCGATTTAGTAAAAATAATCAACCAACTTCCCCTAGTTCTAATCGAAAAGTAAAGAGTGTTATAAATACGTACTAAATTTGTAGATAAAAAAGAAGATAGTACGAAATCCTGTACTATCTTTTTGAATAATCTGTATTTATTTTTCATTCATAATCTGATATTTTCGGTATAATTTTTGTTTGGAATCGTATACTTCGTAAATGATTTTTTCACTCTCGATTTTATATCGGATCTCACCGGTATTATATCTGATTGTTTGATACGTATCAGTTGCTGGTTTTTCACGTATTTCAGCTAGATAGTGGTAAAGAAATAATTCTTCCATGATTCGTAAGGTATAATACTTGGTAATATCTTGTTTTGCTTTTGACGTATAGCTTATACTTTTGACGATTACCGTAAACAAGCTCATCAAAAAAAATAATCCGATCATGACTTGGATCATCGTGGAGCCTTTTTTAGTTGAACCCAAGTGACACCACTCCTGTTCGTTTTTTTCCATCACTAAATTCAACAAAAAGTTTAAGATAATTGGGAAATTGCTGATAGCTACAGTGAGTTACTCGGGTCAAGACGATATTTGTTCCACCATTGATCGAATAATTTAGCCACCCTTCATTCCCTCTTTTTAAAGCTACAGGTTTATATACTTGATCCTTGATCGGCGTATTCACGGAAAACGAATCTTCTAATCCATCGAATTTCAATATCGCGCCTTCGATCCGTACATTTTTAGCATATAACGTCTGATGTTCGAGCTGGATCAAAAAAATCGACCATTCTTGTTCAGCCGTCTGATCTAATTTCGTTGTTAAAAATTTAGAATAGCGAAACGCGCTCGCAATTAAAATAGCACAAGTCAGACTAAGGAATAACGCAAATAATACATCAATTATCGTAGTGGCTGGTTGCTTCGTAAACTTCAAGCACCTTTCCCTCCTTTTTGAACCATACACGTGTTTTTGAGATCTCTAGTTGCGTTGTTTGAACATCTTGTTTTGCTAATAGTTGCTCATACACTTCCCGACTCATTGCTTGTTCGAGTGTATTTTCTTCTTGAAACGCAATCATCGTTTGATAACTTTCGATAATCAAAAGTAGACCACCAGACAACAGCAATAAAGCAATACATCCTTCTAAGAAGAAAAAGGCAGGTTTACTCGATGTTTTTATCATAATTTCCTCTCCCTAACTTAAAGGTATACAATACTTTTTGACCAGACGGCAGTAAAAATCGAATTATCGATGTACTTTGACTTGTTCCTGTTCGCTGCGTAAATTTCAAAGCGATCGGATCACTTACTGCAAAAGACGTTCCTTTAGGATAAGTCAATGAAATCGTTTCTTGATGTCTATAATCAAAATATACTTGTTTAGAGTCTATTCTGATTTCTGCAGGAAAGGAAGTCAGTACCGCTTTTTGGTGATAAAGCTTGACTGATTTTTCAAACTCCGTTAAAAAACGATACGCTTCGACTTCTTGTTTGGCTTGTTGCATCGAATGAATCGGAATCACTAAGCATAGTAAGATCAGAAACAAACTCACACAAACTTCGATCAGCGTAAAGCCAGATTGTTTCTTACTCATTTTCCGTCTTTAAAATTGCTATATTCCGCATATCCTTCTTGGATATGGTTTGATATCTCCGTGCTCTGTTTATTGGCTTCCTGGGATTTATTTACGATTCCTGGGATCAATACGACCATCAACGCCCCAATCACGACTAACACAATCAATACCTCAACCAAGGTAAAGGCTTTTTTCTTTTTCATACTAATGCTCCTCCCATATTTTCGTATAACGGTATAAACATTGCGGCATAAATACTAATCACTAATCCAGCAACTACTAGAAATAACACTGGCTGGATCCAATAAAAGCCACGTTCTAATTTTTCAGATAACCGAACTAACGTCAAATGACTATACAATTTTAGTTCTTCTCCCAAACGTCCTGCGAGCTCACCTTGATAAATAATCGTTGGCAACTCTGGAGCTAAAAAAGGATGCTCTTTAACTAGTTCGGCGAAACTTTTTCCCTGAGCAAATCCTTTTTCCATTTCTTGAGCGACTTCATACATTAGCGTATCAGAAGATAGTTGCAACATACATTTGACAATTTGCTGACTTTCTAAGCCTTGACTGTATAAATTCCCCCACTCTAGCGTAAAATAGCTCGTTTGGTAAAGACGATACCATACATGAAAAAAAGGTAATCTACTCAAGAAGCGGGCGTGTTGTAATTTACTATGGACACGCACATAGTAGCGATAATATCCAAATAAAAAACTGATGATCAATCCTACTCCTAGTAAATAAAACGGGAGATACAAAATAAACTGAACACCCCAATGATCGCGGACTAATAGATGCGCTGCCAGTAATTGTGGCAATAAGTACTGACGTAAAATCAACAATACGAAACTAATTGCAATGAGTAAAATCGCAGGATACGTACTCGCTTTTCGAAATAAAGTTAGTTGTTTTTCACGCTGTATTCGTTGACTTAATAAGGTTTGTAATGTATTCACTAAATTTCCATGAATCAACGCAAATTGGATTTGGGTCACTTCTTTATTTGTACAGCCTAATTGTTTAAAAGCATGTGCTATCGAAGAACCTTGAACGAGTCCTTCTTCAAAACGGACGAGTAAACGTTGTGGAAGTTGTTGGCTTCTTCTCATAATCGCTAAACTTTCTTTTAGCTCAAAGCCATTTTCTAACAATAACGTTAACGAAAATAAAAAACGTCTGATTTGGGTAGTATTGGCTACTTTTTTCATCCTACTTGACCTACATAGTGTTCAAAAGCTAATGTCGGTTGATTGTCAAGAAATGATTGATATACGATCCCTTTGATCGTATTGTCGATCTCCCACTGGCTACAGCCTAATTCCAAAAGCCGAGCGAGTGTTTCGAAGATACTTTTAGCATGAATCGTCGCAAATACCTGATGCCCTGTTAAAGCAGCCCGAATTGCAGCTTTAGCTGTATCATAGTCACGAATTTCACCGATAATCAAAAGATCTGGTCGGTGTCTCAAAGCTAATTTGATCAGTTGATCATAACTTTGATCGATTTTCTCATTGACTTGTAGTTGTAAAAATGTGTGTTGCTCGATTTCTACTGGGTCTTCGATCGTAATCACCTGTCCTTTGATTTCTTGTGCTAAATGATACATCAATGTCGTCTTACCAGATCCTGTTGCGCCGCTAAACAAAAAAAGACCAGTTTGTTTTGTGACTGCTGTACTCAAAGTGTAATAATCAAAATTTCCAGTATAATCAATTAACACTTGCGGAGATAAAAAACGAATGACGAGTGATTCTAATCCTCGGTAATCGCCAACCGTTGATAATCGTAATCGAATCACTTGTTGGTCTACGACATAACTGATCGCACCCAACTGAGCTTTCCGCTTTTCTCCAATATCCATCGCTCCTAAGTATTTGAAGCGCGCAATCAATTGTTGCGCGACTTCTAAGGAATATGTCTCGTATACCGTCACTGTCTGATTGGCCCGCATCTTAACGACCCCTGCTTGTGGATTTAGATATAGATATAAATCTTGGATGTTTTGTCGATATCCATAACGAATCCACTCATCTGAAATTGCTTCGATTTCCACCCTATGACCTCCTTTGGCTTTATATACGCAAAAAAATAGTCTGAGGAAATGATCCTCAGACTATTTTTTATCTTGATGTGGAAAATAAGCTTCAACTCGATAGATCGGTTGACCTTTAGCCGAAAACTTTTGCTCATATTCGGTCATAATATTGCCTTCATAAGTCGAAGCATGTAAATCAAGCCAAACTTGATTTAAAATCATACCATATTGCGAAAAGCTTGCGAGTGAGTATTCAAATAGACCACGATTATCCGTTTTGAAATGCAATTCACCATTTGGTTTTAAAATCGTTTCATCGACCGCTAAAAACTCTTTAGAGGTTAATCGGCGTTTTTCATGACGTTTTTTTGGCCAAGGATCAGAAAAGTTTAAATAGATTTGATCAACTTCACCTTCTGCAAAATAGTTCGTTAATGCAGAACCATCGACATGTAACAATTGAACGTTTGGTAAATTTTGTTCCAATACTTTATCTAAAGCAAATGAAACGACGCTGACTTGCATATCGATTCCAATATAATTGATTTCTGGATGTGCTTTGGCCATGCCTGTAATAAATTGTCCTTTTCCCATACCGATCTCAATATGGATCGGTCGATCGTTTCCAAAACGTTCAGCCCATTTCCCTTTAAATATTTCTGGTTGTGATACGACGTATTGTGGATTAGCTGCTAACATTTCTTCAGCACCTGTTCGTTTTCTAACACGCATAGTTTTTCTCCTCTTACTCTATTCTTTGCTATCCTCGATAAATCCGCTTTAATTGAACGATGGCAGCATTCATCTGCTTCGTTTCATTGCGCAAAGCATATTTTTTGATTTCTTCTAATAAATTCAATAGCGCATACCAGTACACTTTTTCTAAAAAAGCAGGTTCTGGTTTGATTCCATAACTGACAAGCCATCGACTCCATAGTGAAGTTGGCACGTAATGACCTAAAACCGTTGCGATATCATAAGCTGGATCAGCAAACATGATCGAGTCCCAATCCACTAGATACAAATAATTTTCACAAACCAGCCAATTCCGGCAATGGACATCGCCATGAACCACCGTTTTTTCTTCTGCATGAAACGCTGGCAAAGATGCTGTCAAATAATCTTGTACCAATAACAAAAAAGAATGGTTTGCTAAATCAGTAGGCAACTCTTTGATATAGCTTTGCAACATGTATTGTGGCGAACGTGTTTGGCCACCGATTTTGGTTAAAATATCTTTCAATGAATTCGAATGATGCAAATGATACAACACATCGATCACATCATTTCGTTGGCCGATCTCATCAGCAGTTAACAGACGGCCTTCTAGCCATTCTTGGGCAGATAGGGTATCGCCATTACCTACTCGTTTTGTCCAAACCAATTTAGGGGTGATCCCTTCTTTGGATAACGCAGCCAACATCGGCGTCGTATTTCGCTTGATAAAGACCTTATCGTCAGCTCGTATACCAATATATGCTTTTCCAGTATCGCCTTTGATGGGCTGTAGATCCCAATCGTTATCAAAACGAATATCCATCGAACTTCTCTCCTTAAATTAACAGTACTTCCTATTCTAGTCGCCTAAGTAGTCAACGTCAAGCAAATCTCACCTTCCATGAAAAAGTGTCTCATTAAGGATTCATTTTTTTCAAACGTTGTGGCACATAACCATATAAAAAGCATCCATTAAACACAATAAAGGCTATAATAATCAGTAATCCATTTGTGAATGGTTGTGTCATCAAAACTGCAAGTGCGAAAATAATCGTTGCACCACTTAAAATCAATGCTAAAAGTTTACGAAAAGCCTGTTTTTGCAGTTTTTCACTTACTGGATATAACTCACTTAATAACATATAGCGAAAACGATGATACATCGGGATCATTTGGAACCCAATCAAATATAAACAGACCAGTCCTAAAATCAACACGATCCAATATTCCGCTAAAAATGCGATCATCACACAGTAAATCAGCACTAAGCGAATAAATAATCCACTATACTCTGTTCCACGAATAAATTGGCGACTATACAAGTAAAAATACGTATTTGCCTGAACTTTTTTGATTCGATTCAAAAGGACATCAGCAAATCGACGACGTTTTACGACCGCTTTGACAGCCGGTACATCTGTAAATAGATTAATAAACTGATACACACGGTACAAGCGATCTTGCTCCATATCGATCATCGTTTCCCAGTCTAAACTAGCAGTTTGTTTTTTCCAGGTCACATAATAAAAACCGATCGCCGCCACAATCCCCAATCCGATACCAATCATTGGTGTCACAAATACACTACACCCAATCGTTACAATTGCATAAACCCAAAAAATGATCGTAAGGCGTTGGATTCTTTTTTTAGGAATCAAAAATAAACGAGTCTGTTGAACAAGTAGATGGCTAAACTTCAATGTAGTCATCATGATAAACAAACTAAAAAACTGAATAAATCCTTGTGCTGTCGATACAACATAAAGTGGCATTACCGCTCCAACAATCAAAAACAGCATAGCAAACGGTACAATACAAGAATAACGCAAAGCCTTAACCAGATACTGTCGCATTTTTGTTTCTTTAGGTAACAAAAAAAGTTGATCTGCCGGCTTAGTCAAGCTAGCATAGCGACCAAACGTTAAGGCAAGTAAGAAAATCAACACAATAAAGATGCGGCCAATAGAAAATGGAGGCGTTAGGGTCTTGAGAAAATTGGAATAGTATAAGCCACCTGCTCCGATGAGCAACGTCATCAACAAAGCAAAGTGATCATTGAATACATAACGCAAGTAACGTTGCATTTGTTGTTGATGTTTTTTGACTCGATTGTTAAAAAATGCCTGCATCGCTATCCCTCCTTCGTTAGTGCCAAGTACAATTCATCGAGTGAAGCTTGAGGCATGTTGAAGGTATCTTGGATCTCAGCTAGTGTTCCTTGTGCTCTGATTTGACCGTTATGCAATAAGATGAATCGATCGCAATGGCGTTCGGCTGTAGCCAATACATGGGTCGACATCAAAATCGAAGCACCTGTTTGTTTCATCTCATACATTAATTCGAGTAAAGCATGGATCGCTAGTGGATCTAATCCTAGAAACGGTTCATCAATAATATAGAGACTAGGTTCGATCAAAAACGCGCATAAGATCATGACTTTTTGCTTCATCCCTTTTGAAAAATTAGCCGGAAACCAGTCCAAGCGTTTTTCTAAGCGAAACAATGTCAATAATTTTTCTGCTCGACGCATTGCTTCATCTAAAGGTAAGTCATAGGCCATAGCCGTAATTTCGATGTGTTCGCGTAACGTTAATTCTTCATATAAAGTCGGTGTTTCTGGGATGAATCCGATTTTTTTGCGATACGCTTCTGGATCTTTAGCTAAGGTCAACCCATCAATCGTAATTGATCCCTTAGTCGGTTGCAATAAGCCGATGATCTCTTTGATCGTCGTACTTTTTCCAGCACCATTTAATCCGATCAATCCTACTAATTCTCCTGGAGCGATTTCAAATGAAAGATCTTTTAAAACAGGCATTTGATTGTATCCGCCTGTAACATTTTCTACACGTAATGTCATGGATGTTCCTCCTTTTTCTTGGCTTATTATAACATGAAAAAGAAGGTCCCTTCATCTTATAGAGGGACCTTCTTTTGACTAAGCAACTTCTTCGTTGAATTGACTATTGTACAGATCAGCATAGAACCCATTTTTTGCCATCAATCCATCGTGATTTCCAGTTTCTACGATATCACCATGATTCATGACAATAATATTGTCCGCATCACGAATCGTGGACAGACGATGGGCAACAACGAAACTCGTTCGATTTTCTAATAGACGGTTCATCGCTTGTTGAATCAAGATTTCCGTTCTAGTATCGACTGAACTTGTCGCTTCATCTAAAATCAAAACATCTGGATTGGCTAAAAAGGCTCTGGCGATCGTAATCAACTGACGTTGACCTTGCGAGATATTACTTGCATCTTCATTTAAAACTGTATCGTAACCTTCAGGCAATTTACGGACAAAATCGTCTACATGAGCTGCTTTAGTCGCTGCATACACTTGTTCATCGGTTGCGTGTTCATTTCCATATTTGATGTTTTCTAAAATACTACCAGTAAATAACCATGTATCTTGTAAGACCATCGAAAAGTTTTCTCGTAATTCAGTACGGGGAATATCGCGAGTATCTTTGCCCTCATAACGAATACTACCGCCCGTAATATCATAAAATCGTTCCAATAAATTGATCATGGTCGTTTTCCCAGCTCCTGTAGGCCCTACGATAGCGACCATTTCACCTGGTTTCACATCCAAATTAAAATCAGTCATTAATAATTGATTTTCTTGATAACCAAATTGCACGTTTTTGAATCGAACTTTATACTCACTTTCTTCAACTGGTGCATTCACTGTTTTATCTTCCATTTCTGGTTCATCTAATACTTCAAAGATCCGTTCAGCAGAAGCAATCGTTGATTGGATGGTATTGATCAAACTTGCGATTTGTGTGATTGGTTGAGAAAATTGGCTAGTATATTGTAAGAATGCTTGGACATCCCCAAGATTCATATTTCCGTTTGCCACTTTGATTCCACCTAAAACCGCAACAAAAACATAACCTAAATTTTTAACAAAGTTCATTAGTGGGATAATGATCGCTGAAATAAACTGTGCTTTCCAACCTGCTTGATATAATTTTTCATTTTCGACCTCAAATACTTTTTGATCTGCAGCTTCGTGATTGAAGACTTTAACAACTGTGTGGCCGCCATATGTTTCTTCCACTTGATTATTGAGTAAACCTAAACTTTTTTGTTGTGCTGCAAAGTATTTTTGTGACTGTGGTGCTACGATCATAACGACAACTAAACTTAAAGGAACTGTCGCTAGTGCAACAAGAGTCAATTGCCAACTGATGGTCAACATCATCCACAATACACCAATAAAGGTGACGATACTCGTAACTAATTGCGTCAAGTTTTGTTGTAGTGTACTGGCGATGTTATCCATATCGTTAATCGCACGAGACATAATGTCGCCATTACTATGTGTGTCGTAATACGAAATCGGCATCCGGTGCATTTTTTCTTCTAACTCACGACGTAACTGGTAAACGGTTCGTTGTGAGACACGTGTCATAATAAATTGTTGTAAGAAACTAAAGACTGCTGAGAACAGATACAAAACTACCACGATGCCGATGATTTGGGCGATTTTATCAAAGTCGATTGGGAAAGTCGTCAATTTTTCCCCTTTTTGAATCAACTGTGCCCCTTTCATCACACCCTTAAAGATTTCTGTTGTGGCTTCCCCTAAGATTTTTGGTGTTTGGATTTGGAAAATGACAGAAGCGATGGCTAATACCAATACTAAAATAATCGCCCACATCTTTTTAGATAGATAACGAAATAGACGGAACGTCGTCTTTTTAAAATTTTTAGGTTTTTCTACTTTAGCTCCGATACCTCGACCAGGTCCGCCGCCAGGTCCACCCATTTTGGGGCCTTTTGCTGGTTGTTTTTCGCTCATGCTAGATCCTCCTCTCGTAATTGTGAATGGACGATTTCTTGGTATGTTTCATTGGTATCAAGTAATTCTTGATGCGTTCCAATACCGACCACTTTACCTTCATCTAATACTAAAATTTTGTCTGCATCAATTACTGTGCTCACTCGTTGGGCAACAATAACTAAAATACTGTCTGTCATCTCTTCATTTAACACTTTACGTAATTTGGCATCAGTTTTAAAGTCGAGTGCAGAAAATGAGTCATCAAAGACGTAGACATCAGCTTTTTTAACTAGAGCACGAGCAATAGCCAAACGTTGACGTTGTCCACCAGAGAAGTTTCCGCCGCCTTGTTCTACTTTACTATCTAGTCCATCTTCTAGTTCACTGACAAAATCGGCTGCTTGGGCGATACGTAGAGCTTCCCAAATGGTCTCATCACTGGCATTCACATCACCGTATTTCATATTTTCTCGTATCGTTCCTGAAAATAGCACTGCTTTTTGCGGAACAAAACCAATCAGATCACGTAGATTTTCTTGTGTGATGCTAGTAATGTCGAGACCATTTAATTGAATCATACCGGATTCGATATCATAAAGACGCGGAATCAAATTAATCAGCGTCGTTTTCCCAGAACCTGTTCCTCCAATGATAGCTAACGTTTCTCCAGAATGCACCTGAAAATTGACATCAGCTAAGGCTAAATTTTCAGCACCCTTGAAACGATAGTTAACATGATCAAAACTTAACGTCGCCCTCTCTTTAGCTAAGGCAAGTTGTTTTGGACTTTCTGGATCTTTGATTTCATCGATTTCATCTAAAACTTCATTGATCCGATCAGCTGAAGCTTGGGCTCTTGGCACCATCACAAAAATGATCGTTAGCATCATGAAACTCATTAAAATTTGCATCGCATATGTCATAAAGGCAATCAGATTTCCGACTTCTAGCGTTTGATCGGCAATGTAGTGGCCTCCAAACCAAGTAATCGCGATATTCGTACCACTCATGATCAATGTCATCACAGGCATCATCACAGAAACAATCGTATTTACCTTGATTGCAGTGTTGGTATAATCTTTATTGGCTTCTTCATAGTTTTGTTTGTTAAAGGCCCGAATCACACGAACTCCTGTCAATCCTTCACGAAAGACGAGGTTCAAGCGGTCTGTTTTCTTTTGCATACTCTTAAAAAGTGGTACTGCAAAATACATCACCACACCTATCACTAGTGCAATGATTGGAATAACCACTAAAAAGATTTTCGTTAGTTGCGGATCTTTTTGATAGGCTAAAATACTTGCACCGATCAAAGTAATCGGTGCATTGATCATCATTCGTAAAAACATTTGTGTCACTAATTGGACTTGGTTAATATCATTTGTCGTTCTGGTAATCAAAGAAGATGTCCCAAAATGATCAAATGAACGTGTTGACGCATTTTCAACTTTACGGTAAACATCTGTCCGCAATTCTTTTCCTAGTTTCTGTGCTTCTCGCGTCGCAAAATATGTATTTCCGACTGCCGCAATAATACTAATGACAGAAAATCCCATCATTAAAAATCCGGTGTTCCAGATATAGTCGATATCTCCTTTAGCCACTCCATTATTAATAATATTTGAGGTTAAAGTCGGTAAATATAAATCTGAAAATACTTGGATAAACATAAAAATGACAGCCAATAGCGCTGAAATATAAGATACCCGTCTAACTACTTTTAGCATGTTCTCTCTCCTTTCGTTGTACCCCTTGTTTGACCCACTTTAACTTTAAATGGAACCGTTCATAAACTGATTCATAATTATAATCAGGATCTTCTAACTGTTGCATTTGTGCTTCTGAGATCGTCGACATGGTGATTTGCATCAGTAATTGAAACAACACGATTAACTCTTCACTAGAAGCGATCGTCAAATTACTAGGATCCACGACTTGCTCTAGATCTGTCTTGACTTTTTCAGTATGTTGGGTACGTTTTTTACGATGTTTTTCTAGTTCTGGTGCTACTTTACGAAACTCGCGGTAATCCATATTCATAAAAAGATTTTTATAAAACAATGCATGCTCTCCCACGAAAATTTCTGGTACGAGTTTTGTAAAATAATGTTCGATCCCCAAAAACAAATCTCCGTTTTTTGCTTTGATCGAACCTAGTAATTCCCGTTTGCTACTTTGACGTAAGGAATGGAAATAATAGAAGTACAAATCTTCTTTATCTGTAAAATACTGATAAAAACTTCCTCTTGGAATCTCAGCTACCTTGACGATATTGGCTACCGAAGCTTCTTTTAATGAGACACGTGAAAATTCAATCCGCGCAGCTTCCATGATTCGTTGTTGTTTTTCTTTGGGTAAATGTAAAAATGTGTCGGTCGGCATTTCTTCACTCCTTTTTTCATAAATGACACTACGTCATATGACATAGTGTCATTATACGCGCATCTAAAAAAAAGGCAACTGATAACTATTGTCTTTTTGAACTTTTTTCAGTAGACACTTTTTCACAGAAATCCGAAATTATGGTACACTAAATAGGAAATGAGAAAAAGGAGCTGACACTCTAAATGTTAACCATGAAAGATATTATCAGAGAAGGACACCCAACGTTGCGTGAAGTCGCTAGCGAAGTGCACTTTCCTTTGAGTAAAGAAGAACAAGAAATTGGAGCTACGATGCTAGAATTTTTAGCTAATAGTCAAGATCCACAAAAAGCTGAAGAATTAGAATTGCGTGGTGGCGTGGGCCTGGCTGCTCCACAGATCGATGTTAAAAAACGAATGATAGCCGTACTTGTCCCATCAATGGATCCAGAAAATCCAGAAGTACCTGAGTTTAGCGGTGTCTTATATAATCCTAAAATCGTTAGTCATTCCGTACAAGATGCATGTTTAGGTGATGGAGAAGGTTGCCTTTCGGTCGATCGTGATGTTCCAGGATATGTGGTACGTCATGCTAGAATCACGTTGAGTTATCAAGATGAAACTGGCGAAACACATAAGGTTCGTTTGAAAAATTATCCAGCAATCGTTGTTCAACATGAAATCGACCATTTAAACGGCATCATGTTTTATGATCATATCGATGAAAAAAATCCATTTGCGCTAAAAGATGGCGTATTGGTTTTAGAATAGTACATAAATGTCTACGCCTATCCGTAGACATTTATTTTTTTAAGGAGGATATTTGATGATTGATTTGCATTGCGACACGATTTTAAAAATCTATGAAGACCCGACTGTTACATTATATGATAACCCGTTTCAACTGGACTTGATCCGCATGAAAAAAAGTCCCATCGACTTGCAAAATTTTGCTTTATTTGTCGAATTACCTAAGACCAAAAATCCATTTGCCTACTATCAAGAATTAAAAACTTGTTTTTATCATCAAATGGATGCCTATGCTGATGTGATAAAACCCATAACGACTTACGAACAATATCTAAAGCAACAATCAGAACACCAGCTCAGTGCGTTATTGACGGTTGAAGAAGGTGCGACGTTAGAAGGGAATCTAACGAATCTCATGCAGATGTATCAAGATGGGGTTCGTTTGATGACCTTGATGTGGAATTACGAAAATGAGATCGGCCATCCAAATGCTTTGTATCATACGACGGATTCTGTCCAAGTTTCTGTACAAAAAGGACTTAAACCATTTGGCTATGATGTCGTTGCAAAAATGAACGAACTAGGGATGATCATCGATGTCTCTCACGGCTCAGATCAATTAACGCTAGATGTTTTAGCTGCATCTACTCATCCCATTGTGGCAAGTCATTCTAATGCTCGTGCGCTTTGTCCACATTATCGCAATCTTTCTGATGAGTTGATCCAAGCGATTGCTACAAAAGGTGGTGTGATTGGGCTTAATTATTTTGAAGACTTTATTTCGTTTAATGATGAGCCATTATTAGACCAACTTTGCCGTCATGCTGTCCATCTAAAAAATGTTGGTGGTGTAGAATCA
Source organism: Enterococcus bulliens (assembly GCF_053761865.1). Classification (NCBI taxonomy): domain Bacteria; kingdom Bacillati; phylum Bacillota; class Bacilli; order Lactobacillales; family Enterococcaceae; genus Enterococcus; species Enterococcus bulliens. The sequence continues at coordinate 10,290 of NZ_JBSMXK010000021.1, read as the reverse complement.
CTAGCACTCGGTTCAGATTTCGATGGGATTCCCGTTCATCCTGAATTAAAAGACATTACGATCGTCGACCAACTCTTTGAACGCTTATGTCACTTTGGATTTACACCAAGAGAACTTGATTACTTAGGTCAAAAAAATGTTGCTCGACTGTATCAAACAATTTTAAACTAAACTTAAACCGCCACTCAAAAGAGTGGCGGTTTAAGTTTAGTTTGAGTCTTCATTTTCACTAAATAAAAATCCACGAGCAGCCAATGCTTGTTTTGCAGCTAGCAAATCTTGCTCATCTTGATATCGAACGGTGTGTAGATGCACACCATTCGTCAAATTCGATAGCAGTTTTTCTTTTGACTGTTCATATTTTTCAACAAACGCTCGTGCGTCTTCAAGTGATGTGATTTCAAGTGGGCTTTGGATCTCTCCATATAAGGCATGGTCGACCATGACATTGATCACATCGACACGATGATTGACAAAAATACTCAGCTCATCCATAACTTCTTCTGGCGTATGACAAAGTGCAATCGTCGCTTCTTTTCCATTTGTTTTTGGTTCTAGCAAGTAACCACGTGCTGTTGCGATGATCTCATGACCACTCGCACGTAACAACGCGATATCGCCAACAATGATCTGACGACTAACCGCAAAACGTTTAGCAAAACGGCTCGCACTAACTGGCTGTTTAGCTTGTGCCAAACTATCCATAATCAATTTTCGTCTTTCTTCTCCATTCATTGTTCGTCACGCTCCATATGCGCTTGTTGGTATTCTCGTGAACGTTTCATGATATCTTCAAAAGTTTGTTCGATCGTCTTTTGATACTCTAAGTTCACAAGTGATTTTCGAATATTGTCTAGCACACTTTCTTCACGTGTTCCATCAAATACTGCTGTTTGTTGCGTCTTTTTGATTTCGACAATCGTAGTGACCGCATCCATTCGCTCTTCTAATAGACGAGCGATTTTTTGATCGATCTCATCAATTTTAGCTCGTTGAAAAGGTAAAGAATCGACCGTTTCTTCTTCATGGTCTCCAATTTCACGAATAATTTGAGCCGGATTTCCAGCAATAACCACATTATCCGGAAATGATTTCGTCACGACACTTCCCGCGCCGACCACAACATTGTCCCCTAAAGTCACTCCTGCTAGTAATGTAGCGCCTCCACCAATCCAAGCATTATCGCCTACTGTAATCGGCGCACCGTCTTCTAATCCACTATTGCGTTTGATTGGATTTAACGGATGTGTAGCTGTATAAAGCTTAACATTTGGTCCAATCATGCAGTTATCACCAAACGTAATGGGGCAAACATCTAAAAATACTGTATCGAAATTTGCATAAAAATTTTTACCTAAAAAAATATTATATCCATAATCAAAACGGACATTGGCTTCCATATACGCGTGATTGGCTACTTTACCAAATGTTTCTTTAATCAATTGTTCTCGAATCGCTGGATCTGTTTCGCCATTGATTAGCCGCATCTGTTCTCTTGCAAACGTGCGGTCTGCGACTAATTCCGGATCAGCTGAAAAATAGAGTTCACCAGCAATCATTTTTTCTTTTTCAGTTTTCATCCCTTACCCTCCTACTACTTTTTCACTACTATCAGTATACTATATTCCTAGATTCAGTAAAAAGGATATAGGAAATTTTTATCTTTCTTTTCCTATCGAATGAGTTCATGACATTTTTCACAATTAATGGTACAATAAGTGCGACAAACAAAGTGAGGTGAATTCTGATGTTAGCTCCTATTATTTATTGGGGATTGATTTTAGTAAATATTGCATGGCTAGTGCTAAGTATTTATTTTGGATTATTCTACTTGATTCGCAAAGAAAACGGTAATCTATGGGTTTTTGCAGCTCTAAATATCTTATCGATCATTGTATTAGAAATTATGTTACTAGTTTACCATACTTGGGGATGGGGCATTACCCAATACTCAAATCTAGTCTATACGATTATGATCGTGTTAGGTGTTGTCACTATTTTACAAGCGATTTTAGGTCGTGAACCAAAATTGACACCGGCTACAAAATAAAGATAAATCATCAATTCACAAGGGATTTCTTTATGAAATTCCTTTTTTTCATTGACTTTTTTCTGAAAATTGACTATCATACCTATTGATGAAGAACTAAATAAGAATTACCTTCAACATTGAGGTAGAGGTCGCGTGAGTCATTAATCCTGTCGAGTGGAGCAACACAAAGAAGCAGGCCTAGGGAATCACGCCGAAATCAAAAAGAAGTTGCTTCTTTTTTTTGATTGGGGCGCAAATCAATAATTTGCGAACTGTCTTAGCTTTTGCTAAGTTGCGCTATGTTTTGTGAGAGGTTTGTATCCAATACAGCCGCTTTCCAATCATGGGAATGCGGCTGTTTTTTTGTTGTCGGTAGTCCATTTGGTTTTTTACTAAAAGAAAGGAAGCGTTACGTCTCATGAGAAAGAAAATATGGATTCCTCTGGTGCTTGTATTATTTGCCATTGTTGGTTTTACATCACAAGCACATGCAGATGAACAAACTTCATCTGATGAGTTTCGTGTTGGAATGGAAGCAGCCTATGCCCCATTTAACTGGACTCAAACATCACCTGGACCACACACTGTGGAATTATCAAAACAAAAATATGTCGGAGGGTACGATGTTTCGATTGCTCAGATCATCGCCGATAAATTAGGAAAAAAATTAGTCGTTGTCCCAACACAATGGGATGGTTTAGTTCCTGCTTTACAATCTGGAAAAATCGATGCGATCATCGCGGGGATGTCGCCGACTGAAGAGCGTCGGAAACAAATTGATTTTACAGACCCTTATTATGAATCACAATTTGTCGTAATCGTTCAAAAAGATGGCAAGTACGGCAAAGCCAAAAGTTTATCTGATTTAGAAGGTGCCAAAATCACGGCACAATTAAATACATTACACTACGATTTGATTGATCAAATCCCTGGTGTCAAAAAACAACAAGCTCAAAAAGACTTTTCAGCAATGCGTGTGGCATTAGCTTCTGGCGTGATCGACGGCTATGTTAGTGAACGTCCTGAAGGTATTACTGCCACCAATGTAAACAAAAAATTAACCATGCTAGAATTTCCTGAAGGTCAAGGATTCAAAGCAGCTGCTGAAGATGTTCAAACGGCAATCGGACTGCGTAAAGGTGATCCGGATGCAGCCAAAATCAATGAAATTTTAAGTACGATCTCTTCAGAAGAACGGACAAAATTAATGGATCAAGCCGTAAAAGAACAACCCACGGCTACTGAAGATGAACAAACTGGCTTATTAGGCACATTTAAACAAATTATCCAACAATATTGGAAATTGTTTTTAAGTGGTGCAGCCTTGACTTTGTTTATTGCTATTTTTTCTACGATCGCCGGTACGCTCATCGGATTATTGGTCGGTGTCTTCCGCACTTTACCAAATTCAGAAAATCCTGTCGCGCGTTTCTTCCAAAAAGCATTCAACTGGTTCTTATCGATCTATATCGAAGTCTTTCGTGGTACACCAATGATGGTACAAGCGATGGTCATCTTTTATGGACTAGCTCTTGCCTTCCAAATTGATTTAAACCGTACAGTAGCCGCGCTATTGATCGTTTCTGTCAATACAGGTGCTTATATGTCTGAAATCGTTCGTGGTGGGATTTTTGCTGTAGATAAAGGACAATTTGAAGCTGCACAAGCAATCGGGATGAATCATCGCCAAACAATGGTCAAAGTGGTCTTGCCACAAGTCTTACGTAATATCTTGCCTGCGATCGGAAACGAAACAGTCATCAATATCAAAGATACCGCAGTATTAAGTGTAATCAGCGTAACCGATTTATTCTTTGCTGGATCGGTCGCTTCTGGAACGAATCTACAATTCTTCCCGACCTTTACGATTATCGGAATCATCTATTTGATCATGACGATCTCAGCTACAAAACTATTGCGTCTTTTTGAAAAACGTATCGACGGTCCCGATTCGTATATTAAAATGGATGACGTCTTAGAAGGACAAGAAAAATAAGGAGAATCGCTATGACTGCTATTATCGAAATCAATCATCTAAAAAAAAGCTTTGGCGAAAATGAAGTACTAAAAGATATTAACGTAACTGTAGAAAAAGGAGAGGTATTGACGATCATCGGTTCTTCAGGATCTGGTAAATCAACATTGTTACGTTGTATTAATCTACTTGAAAAACCTACAAGTGGTGAGATAGTCTATCAAGGAGAAAACGTCTTACAAAAAGGCTATAACTTGCCAAAATACCGTACCCATCTTGGAATGGTATTTCAATCCTTTAATTTATTTAACAATATGGATGTCTTAGAAAATTGTATGAGTGGTCAAATCACTGTATTAAAACGTTCTCGCGAAGAAGCGAAAAAAGTCGCACTTGAGAATCTAGAAAAAGTTGGCATGAGCCGTTTTGTTTCGGCAAAACCAGCCCAATTATCTGGTGGTCAAAAACAACGAGTAGCTATCGCACGATCACTTTCAATGAATCCTGATGTGATGCTGTTTGATGAACCAACTTCTGCACTTGATCCTGAAATGGTTGGTGAAGTGTTAAAAACGATGAAAGATCTTGCACAAACAGGATTAACGATGGTTATCGTAACACATGAGATGCAGTTTGCTCGTGATGTTTCTGATCGTGTCATCTTCATGGACAAAGGCATCATCGCTGAAGAAGGAACACCAGAAGAATTATTCGTTCATCCAAAAGAAGAACGGACAAAAGCTTTTCTTTCTCGCGTATTAGCGTAACGAAGGCTGCTTCAATAGGAGCATTTATTCGATTTTTAGAGGTGTGACAGACGTCTGTCACACCTCTTTTTTATTGATTGTTCATGCTTTCATTGAAAATATATAAGTTTTTCTTGCATCACATCAGTTCTTTTGTTATTTTTACATTAGACTTTTTTAAGGAGAATATCATGAAAAAACAACTATCTATGAAAGAGTATCTCTTTTTGGGTTCACTCTTGTTCGGCATGTTCTTTGGTGCAGGAAACTTAATTTTTCCTGTTCACATGGGACAAGAAGCCGGAGCAAATGTCTTTTTAGCAAATTTAGGTTTTTTAGTAACAGGGATCGGGCTACCCTTTTTAGGGATCATTGCCATTGGTCTTTCCAAAACGAATGGATTATTTGAAGTAGCACATCGTGTCAGTCGTTGGTATGCTTATATTTTTACAATTTTACTTTATCTTGTTATCGGGCCATTTTTTGCACTTCCTCGTTTGGCTACCACTTCATTTGAAATCGGAATTTCGCCATTCCTATCCGACTCGATGCAAACACCTATTTTAGCACTATTTAGTATCGCTTTCTTCTTGCTCGCTTGGTTTTTTTCACGTAAACCTTCTAACCTATTGGATTATATCGGAAAATTTTTAAACCCTGTATTTTTAATTTTGCTTGCTATTTTATTGATTGTAGCATTCATCCATCCACTAGGTAGTGTCGCAAGCGCTCCTGTGGCACAAGCTTATCAAGAAGCCCCATTTTTGACTGGATTTACTCAAGGATACAATACATTAGATGCACTAGCAGCACTTGCTTTTGGAATCATCGTGGTGAATACGATCAAACAACGTGGAATCAATCAACCACAACAAATTGCTATCGATACGATCAAAGCTGGTTCGATCAGTATCGTATTGATGGGAATTATTTACACCTTACTAACCTATCTAGGAACGATGAGCGTTGGGAAGTTTGCCGTAAGCGAAAATGGTGGAATTGCGCTAGCTCAATTATCGAATTATTATTTGGGCACGTTGGGGTCGATCATCTTAGCGTTGATCGTTGTTGTCGCTTGCTTAAAAACTGCTGTAGGTTTGATCTCAGCGTTCTCTGAAACATTTGTTGAATTATTCCCTTCTCGTTCCTATTTATTTTTTGCAACGATCGTCAGTATTTTACCTTGTTTATTTGCAAACGTTGGGCTAACGAATATCATTACTTATTCTACACCTGTATTATTATTTATTTATCCACTTGCCATCACATTGATTTTACTCACGATCATCAATTATTTTATCCCACTTTCAAGTAAAGTCTATCAGATGACAACCTACTTTACTTTGATCGCAGCTTTCTTTGATGGGCTAAATGTGACACCAGATTTTATCAAAAACAGTACTCTAGGTAGTTCATTGATTACCTTTGCTAAACAGTATCTTCCATTTTTTACTTATGGCATGGGTTGGATCACACCTGCTATTGTCGGTTTGGTCATCGGTCTGATTTGGCACTTATCTACAAAATCAAACAAATAAAAAAAGGGTGTGACAAAAATTTGTCACACCCTTAAAATTTGAATCAACGAAGATTTAAACACTTATCAAACTTTTACACATAAAAAATTCATAAATTCTAGTTATAGTAATGTCATACCAATCAAACAACCCTAACTAACATTTTTTCATTTCTTACTCCCGCCTGCTAGTCTAACTAGCAGGTTTTTTTAGGCTTCATGTGCCGGTTTTTCAGGTGGTGTTAACGGTAGCTGACTCATTTTAACGATCGTCTCAACAGCAATCATACGTAATTGCTTTTTAGCCGTCGCTGATTTAACGATAATATGCGAGCCGTTGATTTTTTTGGTTGCGATAAATCCAGAGACCGTTTCATATTGATTACTTTTTTTTGTTGCAACATGCAATACCACTAGCACCTGTTTGGTTGCCGCAAGTTGCAATCGTTCTTTTAATTCTTCTTGTTGGATTTTAGCAAGCACTTCATCTTCTTGGTCAGTTAAAAAACGGTTTACAAGTAATTTTGAAGAAAATGATAAGAGTTGCCCCATTTTAATTGGTAATTTATGTTCTTTCTTCACCGTTTTTCCCTCCTTTATGTCAGTGATTGTTCAAATACTTCGATCCAGTAAGGAATCGCTTGTTTAATCAAGCGCTCTGTTTCAGAAAAGTCACCTGTGTACCAAGGATCAGGTACATCTTGTTCATCAAATCCTTCTAAAAATAAATGGATCTTTGGTTGACAATAACGTGGTGCTTTCTTCATCAGGTCACGAATATTTTCATGATCCATCCCAATAATCCAGTCATATTGTTCGAAATCATTGCGTTTAATCTGTTGTGAAAACATCGCTTCAATCGAGATGCCATTTGCAGCTAAAACAGCCTGTGTGCCTTTGTGAGGTGGATTTCCAGCTTCCCATGAACTAGTTGCAGCCGAAGCAATCTTAATGGGTAATCCACGTTCTTGAACTGCTTTTTTTAATAACCCTTCTGCCATCGGTGAGCGACAGATATTTCCCAAACAAACAATCAAACATCGCTTCATCTACTCACTCCTTCATTTGTTGGTATAAGCGAAAACAAAAAAATTCAACGTCTTTGGCTAACTGGAATAATTGTCCAGCGATTTCTAAAGGTGTTTCTTCGTATCCCGTTTGAATCCAATTTTCTAATATGCCACAGCATCCATATGAAAAAAAACGGCTATAAAATTCAATATCTTTTTCGGATAACTCTTTTTCAACGTCTACTTGATGAAATAAACGTGCAAAATGATTATAGACTAAAGTAAAAACATCTGCGATAAATAGTTCTCGTGCTTCTTCAATAATAGTTGTATAAAACGTAGCATGTTTTTTCAATACTTGCAACATTTTGAGCGCTTGCTCTTCCCAATTATCGATATGTAACCCTTCTTCATGAAGGTAGATCAAGGCATCTTGATCATAAACAAAACGCAAAACACTTTGTTTATCTTTAAAATGATAGTAAAATGTTTGGCGATTGATTGCAGCCAACTGTGCCACTTGTTGAATACTGACTTGCCTGTATCCAACTTGCTCACAAGCAACAATAAAACTTTCCTTGATTTTTTGTTTGGTTTCATTTGCACGCATAGCGTTACTCCTTATTCTCCTTGGTAGGGATATCCGAAATGTTCATAGGCGAATGCAGTCACGACCCGTCCGCGTGCTGTTCGTTTTAAAAAACCACGTTGGATCAAGTAAGGTTCATACATATCCTCAACTGTTTCTGTTTCTTCCCCAATATTAACTGCGATCGTGCTCAATCCGACTGGACCACCTTGATACAACTCAATCATCGAACGTAGTAATTTTTGATCGATATAATCTAAACCTGCATGATCCACTTGTAATAACGTCAACGCTTGATCGGCTAATTCCTTATTAATCGTTCCATCCGCTTGTACTTGGGCAAAATCACGTACTCGTTTTAATAAGCGATTGGCAATCCGCGGAGTTCCGCGCGAGCGTTTGGCCAGTTCGATTGCTCCTTCTGCCAGAATCGGCGTATTGAAGATTTCAGCAGAACGCAACACGATTTCAGTCAATTCCTCTTCTTGATAATATTCCATATGACTGATGATCCCAAATCGATCACGTAATGGTGCAGATAACATCCCAGCACGTGTAGTAGCTCCAATTAACGTAAAAGGTGGCAGTGGAAAATGAACTGGATGTGCAGTTGGTCCCTGTCCGATCATGATATCCACAAAAAAATCTTCCATTGCCGAATATAATAGTTCTTCCGCAATACGAGGTAACCGGTGAATTTCATCAATAAATAAAACGTCTCCAGGTTCTAATTCATTCAATAGTGCTACCAAATCACCAGGTTTATCAATCGAAGGTCCACTAGCCGTTCGCAGCTTGACCCCCATCTCATTGGCGATCACTGTCGCCATCGTCGTTTTTCCTAATCCAGGTGGTCCGTAAAGTAAGACATGATCAAGTGCCTCTTCACGGTATTTAGCGGCTTTGATATAAATCTCTAACTCATGCTTCACTTTATTTTGACCGATGTATTGACTAAACCATTGCGGCCGCAAAGACTTTTCTAACATCTGTTCCTCTGCACTTGTTTCTCCAGACAGTATCCGATCCATTTTCTAACCTCCTTTCGACTATTATTTTTTCATCAACAACTTCAATGCTAAGCGTAAGTATTCATCTGTCGTCAACATTCCTTGTTGCTTTAATTCCTTTTCCACACGCTTGATTTCTTTATCAGAATAGCCTAAAGCTTTTAAAGCTGCAAGTGATTCAGCTAATGCAACGCTATCTGTTTCAAATAATGGCATCGACAACTCACCGTTTAATTCACCAGATAGATCTCCGACTTTTCCTTTTAGATCTAAAATCATTTGTTGAGCAGTCTTTTTCCCTACACCAGGGAATTTAGTCAAATAAGTCACATCATCATGCTCAACAGCAAAAATAAGCCCCTCATGATCATCGTTGGCCATGATTGCTAAAGCACTTTTAGGACCGATGCCCGAGACACTTAGTAATTTTAAAAAGAGTAGTTTTTCTTCTAAACGTGAAAAACCATATAATGTATGCGCATCTTCTCGGATAGCCAAATGCGTATAAACTGTAACTTCTTGCTCTAAATAACTAGAGTAGCGATACGGATTTCCCATCGAAATTTGATACCCAATATTTGCTGTTTCTAATACAATGTAAGCTGGATGGACCGCTACTACTTTTCCTTTGATATATTCGTACATAAACGTTCCTTTCTGTACATACGTTCCCTTAATTGTATCATAAAAGGCGACAAAAAAAAAGAAATGACAAAGTCACTTCTTTTTATTCAACTAATGATTTATATTTACCGTAGCCTTTTTCATCCATCTCGTCATACGGGATAAATTTTAAAGCCGCTGAATTAATACAATAACGTAATCCACCCAATTCTTGAGGTCCATCGGTAAAAACATGGCCTAAATGTGAATCTGCTTCTTTACTACGGACTTCCGTTCGGATCATACCAAATGTACGATCACGTTTTTCTTCAATTTGTTCTTGCTCGATTGGTTTTGAAAATGCAGGCCAACCACAACCAGCATCATATTTATCTGTGGAAGCAAATAAAGGTTTACAATCAACAATATCGACATAAATACCTTTTTCATAAAAATCATCATATTCTCCAGTAAATGGACGTTCTGTAGCATTCTCTTGTGTAACAGCGTATTGAATATCTGTTAATTTACCTTTTAGTTCTTCTTTTTTCATGAATGATCGCTCCCCTTCTACAACACATTTTACAACGAAATACCAGAAAGTCCATTAGAACGTATTTTACTTAACGAATCATTAAGACCTAAAAAAAAAGCAAGAGCATTTGCTCTTGCTTGACTTGCATGGCGACGTCCTACTCTCACAAAGGGAAACCCTTCACTACAATCGGCGCTAAGAAGCTTAACTTCTGTGTTCGGCATGGGAACAGGTGTGTCCTTCTCGCTATCGCCACCACACTATTGAGTGATTC
>NZ_JBSMXK010000020.1:0-35239 GCF_053761865.1 Enterococcus bulliens | reverse complement strand
AGTTGCGTATCATGATTCGTCACGGTAGTGCATTGCTTTTAAACTAAAAAAGATCAAGAGGAAATAATCCTCTTGATCTCCAATAATTCTAAGATTTCTCTTCACCAACATCATTTGACAAAGAGCCCTTTTAAACATCTAAAGAAACGATTGTTTAAAGGCTGCTACATATGAGTGTCTTATTTAGATTGTAATTGTGTCAGCTTAGCAATCACTTGATCGCCTACCCATTCTACTGGGCGCGGTTCAAAAGAACGCAATAACCAAGCTACTCCAGGGATCTTTTTAGAAATAAAAATAGCTTTTGCCATTTCAGTTGAATATTTTCGACCCTTTCCATAAAGTAAGCTAGGACGTACGATCGCACTTGGCAATGGGATATTCTCTAAAAATACTTCGGCTCGCTGTTTTTCACGTAAATACCCTGGATGAAACGGCACACCTTGCGAAGCAGAAATGTAAATAAATGAAAGATGTTTGATATCGCTAATTGCTTGCGTAATGATTTTGACGATTTCATAATGATACCGTCGATACGTAAGATTTTTGGCTTTTTTTTCGGTCAAAATTCCGATTGCATCGACTAAAATATCGCCAGTTTTGATTGTGTCATGCCACTGTTTCGCATCAAAGACATCCGCTTGAATAAACTGAATTTGATCAAACCATGGTTCTGTTCCTTTCGGGCGGCCACTTCTTGAAATACTGATCACTTCATATTGATTGGCCAATGCACGTTTTGCGATGGCTTGACCGACAAAACCACTACCACCAAAAATTACGATTCGTTGTTTTTCCATGAATCCACCCTACTTTCTGTTATATTTGACTCTTCTTAACTCCAATTCCTGTTACCCCACTGACAATCGAAAATAGAGGTGAAAGTAAACTAAAGAAGACAAATGGTGCAAAGGTCAACACAGGAATACCAAAAGTCGAGGCTACAAAACTTCCAGCAATCCCCCACGGAATCAAATAATTGATAACCGTTCCACCATCTTCTAATGTTCGACTTAATACAACAGGTGCTAATTGTTTTTGTCGATAGATGTCTTTAAACGCATTCCCGGGTAAAATCACCGACAAAAATTGTTCTCCAATAAAAATATTTACTCCAATACTAGCTAATAATGTGCTAAAAATCAAAGAAAACGTTGAATTTAATTTAGGAATCAAACGATCCAGTACAGTCGAGATGATTTTCGTTTCAATCAAAATCCCACCAAGTGACAACGCCAGAATAATCAACGCAATCGTCGGTAACATGCTACTGATTCCACCACGCGATAATAATGCATTGATTTGTTCATCGGATGTTTTCGCTGCAAATCCTTGGTCAATGATTTGCGCAAATTCTTTTAACGGTACTCGCTTCATTTCAAGACTGCTCATCACAAGTCCTAATAAAATATTGATAAAAATTGTAGCAATAGCTGGTATATTTTTCCAAGCACATAAAAACATCACAAAGATTGGAATTAAGGCTAACGGAGAGACAAAAAAAGAAGCCTTTAATTGTGCACTAGTTTGCGTAATCGTCTCCAAGGTCGCTGTCGAATCAGTATGACCAAATACCGCGTACAAAATTAAGGACACAACAAATGCGGGTACAGTCGACCACATTAGATTTTTGATATGTTCAAATAAATCTGCCTCAGCAACTGCTGCAGCTAAATTTGTCGATTCTGATAGTGGTGACATCTTATCTCCAAAAACCGCTCCCGATACGATCGCACCTACTACTAATGGTGGATAGATCCCCATGGTTAGACCGATACCAAAAAAAGCAATTCCGATTGTCGACATAATTGTAAATGCACTTCCTACTGCACTTCCTACAATCGCACAAACTAAAAAGACCGTTGGCACAAACCATTCTGCACGTAAAATATGAAATCCATAAACCATTAGTGTCGGAATGATGCCAGCTTGAATCCATACTGCAATCAATGCACCTACTAAAATAAAAATAATGATCGGAATAATTCCTGGTTTAATCCCTTCGACGATTCCACGATGGATTTTGTCAAATGAACGATAGCGAAGTGCGACATATGCCGTTAAAATAGCTAAGACAAATAAAATTGCAACTGTAGCTGACATTTGTACTATAATGACCGAGTAAGCAATACAGGCGATAATCAGTATCAATAGACTCGTCGCTTCAGCAAAAGATGGATCTTGTTTTTTCACTTTTTTTTCCTCATTTCTACTCTCGAACTAAATCGATACAATAGCTTTTAGCCTAGCGATTTTTTTTGTGATTGTCAAACCCTTTTCTGCAAAAAAATAAGACTTTTTGTTATACTAAAGAAAACGGGAGGGATGAGATATGCATTATGCAAAATGGGGATTTAGTTTACTTGGGCTACTGATTTTGTCTGGTTGCCATCAAACACAAACTGACACAACTGCGCTATCATCTAGTACGCAAATGACTTCATCGATCACACAAACAAGTAATACGAAAACAAGTACTACAGAAACTAGTCAAACTACGAACCAATCTAGTACGACAAATTCTGAGATAACAAGTTCAACTAGTTCAACCAACACGACAACTACAGAAGAAGTAGCGATCACACAAACGATCCCTGTAGGAACATTTAAAAATGCAGACAATACACTGACTATCGAACCAAATGGCACGTGGCAATTTTCAGGTGCGATTACATCTAGTGGAACACTTACGATTGCAGCAGAAACTGATCATACTTGGCTTTTAAAATTATATGGCTTCAACAACAATATCGACGGCATTGGAACCTACCAGTTAGCTGTCTTAAATGATTCAGGTACGAAAATGAACTTCGGCTATTTAGGAACATTTACCCGAACTACAAACGCGACAAGTACGTTTGATCCAACACTTTATCAGGTAAATGTATTACAGACTCCAACTGATTTTAATGAAACCTTGATTGGAACTTGGACTACAAAGAATAAAGACTACGACTTTCAAACGACTTATAACTTCAATCCAGACGGCACATTTGAACGTTTCTCTGATGGAAAAGGAATCGCGGATTCAGGTACGTATACCGCGACATTTGACCTTGATGTCATTCATTTGAATTTAGTGACAACAAATCAAAATCAAACATTTACGTATCAATTGCAAAATGGCGAGTTGATCGATCCTGAATTTCCATGGGCGACGTTGGTTCGCAATACGGTCCCTACTACACCATAAAACGATAATAGAACTGGATAATTGCAACGTAATCCCAAAAAGCGTGTCATTTATTTCAGTCATGCTTTTTAGTTTTGAAAGAGCATCTTCTAGAGCACCGTTCATTCATTTTTTAGGGGTGTGACAACCTTTTGTCACACCCCTTTTTTTTACTCTTCTAATCGTTTCGTTAGTCATTCACTGATATCTTTAAATAAAGAGCGTTGTGAAAATTCGACTGATCCATGATCAGCATCATTTATGATCCAATACTCAACGTCTGTTTGAGTCGATTTTACTGCTGTGTACATTTGGGTTGATCGTTCACTTGGGACAAGTTGATCATGATTTCCATGCAATAATAATAACGGTTTAAAGCGGCTTTTTGGATGTACGTAGTGAATTGGACTAGCACATTTCGCTAGCTCGTATAATTGCGTGGCATCGTATGTCTCTGATTTATCAGCCGAAGCTCCTTTTAATAAAATCTTTTCAGGAGATAATTTATCTTGACTAGAAAACATGTTCTCAGGTTGAAATTGTGTGGTGTTGGTCATAGTCAAAAGATTTGAAAATCCATATAAAGAAACAGCAACAGCTAAATCAGTAAACGCTACTGGGATCGTTTCTGGTAATAACTGATCGGTATTGGCTGTTGCCCATAACATTTGCGTCAAATATCCACCTGCTGAGTCGCCCATAACCACGATTTTTTTACGATCGATCGCTAAAGATTCCGCTTGTTCATGCAAAAAGGCTAACGCTGCTTTGGCATCATGAAGTAACGTCGGAAATTGCTCAGGGATCGGACGATAAGCAGCACTAGCAACAACATAACCAGCTTGTGCAAGATAAAGACGTAAGGGTAGCGTTTTATGATAATCCGCTGTGGTAAAGCCCCCTCCTGGTAAAAATAAAATCGCTGGATGTAACGCATTGGTTTCTGGTATTAAGAGATCCATTTTTAATTGTAGACCTGAAGTTAGCTCTTGTTTATAGACTAAATCAACTCGATGTGTAATCTTAGGATCTATCTGTTCCACTTGTTTTTCTTGCGCACCTAGACGTTTTAAATCTATCTGACTTTGTTCCATACTACCGCCTCCATTTTTTATTTTTTCTTTCTAATCGTATCGAACAACGAGACTTTCGTACAGTATAACGCTGAATTCGATTTTTACATTTTCTGTAAAAAGCTTTATACTAAGTAAAACTTTATAAAAAAGGAGAATCAGAATGAACCCTCCAAAGAAAAATTGGATTCAATTTTTGGGTGGAAAAAATTTGATTTTTAGTTTTGTCAGTATCTTGCTAGGCGCTGCTTGTATTTGGATGCTTTCGACAATTTCATTTATTTTCGCACCATTGATGACGATCGTGTCGATTATCATTAAACCAATTATTTTTGCGATGATCTTATATTATATTTTCAATCCGATAGTCAATCGCCTAGAACGATTTATCCCGCGTATTTGGGGTGTATCACTTGTCTTCATTATCGTGATCGGTTTATTAACACTTGGAGGAATTCTCATTTATCCAAGCATTGCAACGCAAACAGCCGAATTGATCCATCAGTTCCCTAAGATATGGGACGATGTTCAAGACATCGTTCAAAAATTTATCGACAGCACACCACTAGCTGATATGTTCAATCAGTCGAAAAATTCGATTGATGAATTATGGACAAAAGTCGAAAGTTACGCTCAAGTGTATCTAGAAAAAGGCGCACATGGCGTAGGAAGTCTTTTTTCTGCAGTCTCGACTACCTTGATTACGCTAATTACAGGACCAATCGTTGCTTTTTTCTTTATCAAAGATAAAAAAAATCTGTATAGTTATAGCTATAAGTTGATTCCTCCTGTCTTTCGCAAAGATTTTTCAACGATCATTTCGATCATTGATCAACAAATCGGTGATTATCTAAAAGGTCAAGTCGTTGCGTCTATTATTCTTGGAATCATCGATTGGCCACTTTTCTTATTGATTGGTCTACCGTTTTCAGGTGTAATCGCTTTGTCAGCTGCTATTTTATGTATCATCCCTTATTTTGGTCCTTTTATCGTTTTTATTCCAGCTATTATTATCGCTTTACAAGTATCGTTTGTGATGGTAATCAAATTTCTAATCGTTTGGTTTAGTGTCCAATTGTTACACAGTCATTTGATTTTGCCGCGTGTGATGGGCGATCGCTTAAAAATGCATCCGGTCACGATTTTATTCGTCCTTTTGGTAATGGCTGAACTCTTAGGTTTAGTCGGCGTGATTTTTGGAATTCCAATCTACTGTGTCGTAAAAGTCTTGATTACTTATCTGTTTAGATTGTTAAAACGACGCTACAACCGGTTCTTTGGAAAAGATGGATGTTACGAAGATGTTGAATTTACTAAAGAGTCTTATTTAAAATAAAAAAATAAGTCGAGTCATTATCGGAATAGGGTTCCCTATTACTGGAATGATTCGACTTATTTCTTTTAGCTGATTCTTTTTTAACCTAGAAAAATTAGCGATAACAACGTCAAAATCGCCAATCCACCTTGTTTAAGTAAAATACGTTTATCACTAGTCACTGCTCCGTAGCAAGCAACTAGTAAAATATACATTAATATTAGGGAAGTGGTTTCTTTTGCGGCATGAGACAGATACAAACTATAGAATAGTAAAAGAGCGATCAACCCATTATAGACGCCTTGGTTTTTAAACAATACTTGTAGACTTTTGCTTTCCATATCTACTTTTGATAAGTTAAACGTCTTTCTGGTTTTACTAGACGTTGTCGCAATCGTTTCTAAATAAAAAATATACAAAAATTCAAGTGCCACCAAGGTCCCTAAAATAAGTGTGATCACAGACATAAACTACGCCTCTTTCTTTTCTACAATTTGTAAAACAGGAGCTGCTGCAACATAATTCGCTACTTTTTTAGCAAATGCTACTAATAATGGATTTGTATTATGAACTTCTGTATTTTCTTTGGTTGCCCAGTTTTCAATCATTACAAATTCATTTGGTGTAGCATGTGATTCGTATAAATCATATGCTAGACAACCTTCTTCTTGTTTAGATGAAGCGATCAAGGCGTTGATTTCAGTTAAAAAATCTTCGCGCGCTTCTGGTTTTACTGCAAATTTTGCATTAACAATAATCATTTTAAAACTCTCCTTTATATCTTATTTAAATGTGGTTACTTTATCTGCAGCTAAACGAACAGATGTATATCCTTCTTCAGCCGCTTTACCAACAGAAAGAATCATAACTGGAACGTAGCGTTCTTTGTCCAAATCAAATGCTTCAGCTAGTTGATCGGCTTCAAATCCACCGATTGGATTTGTATCGTATCCATGGGCACGCGCCACTAACATAAATTGCATTGCTGCTAAACTTGCATCGATTTTTACAACATCATTCATTTCTTGTTTTGTTAATTTTTCATAGTGAGGAATGATTGCCGCTAATTGTTGATCACGTACTTCTTGTGGCATTTTGCCTTCTGCTACGGCTTGGTCATAGATTTCTTCACCATATTCATGACACATCATATCTCCAAAGATTAATACCATTGCTGAAGATGAATCGTTTTGACGTGTGTTAAAACGGATTAGCGGTTTTAATTTTGCTTTTGCTTCGTCACTTTCGACAACGACAAAACGCCAAGGTTGCATATTTACTGAAGAAGGTGCGATTGATGCTTCTTGAATCATTTCTAACATTTCTTCATTGCTAATTTTAACAGATTCGTCATAAACACGAACTGATTTTCTTCCAAAAGTGATTTCTTCAAAATTATTATTTTTTAACATATTCTCTCTTCTTTCATCTCGTTAGTCTTGGTTCATTTTTTGGAGCAAGTGTCTTAACTGTTGGAATTCTTCCTTTGTTAAAGACGGGTAAAACGTTTGTTGGACATTCGTATACTTTTGTTCGCAAGCACGCAACTCTTGATCTGCTTTGGCGGTCAACGTCACAAAGATTTCGCGATTATTCTCTGGATTGCGTTGACGGGCAACATAACCTTTTTCTTCCAAAATCTTCAAGTGTCTTGTGATTGCAGCTTGATCAATTTGTAAGTATTCTTGAAGATGTGTTTGCAAACAAGGTTGATTTTCAATCAAAGCCATCAATAACTCATAACGTGTCAAACTAAATCCGATCTCTTTTTCAAACAGTCGACTAATTTTTTGATCGGTCGATTTCAACAGATACAAAAGTTGGCTGACTTCTCTCAATTCCATTTGCTTTCCTCCCTTCAAAAACATGACGAATCAATAATTGACTAGTCAACTATAACGCCAAATAAATCAGAATGCAACCTTTTTGTTTTATGTTCACTAAAAAATGATTGATCAACAATTGACAAGTCAACTATAAAATATTCTCTCTTTACTTGCAAACGATTTGCTCAAACGAATAGTTTTGTAAGAAAGTTAGGCAAGCCGAAACTTTACTGTCTTTTTTGAAAAGAAAGGTGTAAAATAAAGCCAACATTATATATGAAAGAAAAGGTGGGTTTTACGTTGAAAAAATCAAAAGAAAAACACTCCCTTGCAAATTATGCCAACGGACCTTCTCTTCAAGAAATCAATGGAACAGTTATTGTTCCAAAAGGTAAAGGATTTTTCCGTACGCTGTTAGCCTATTCAGGGCCAGGTGCATTAGTAGCAGTGGGATATATGGACCCAGGAAATTGGTCAACTTCAATTACCGGTGGTCAAAACTTTCAATATCTATTGATGTCTATCATCTTAATGTCTAGTTTGATTGCCATGCTATTGCAATATATGGCTGCAAAATTAGGGATCGTCACGCAACAAGATTTAGCACAAGCCATTCGTGCACGAACAAGTAAAGGGCTTGGTATCGTATTATGGATACTGACAGAACTTGCCATCATGGCGACTGATATTGCCGAAGTTATCGGGGCTGCAATCGCTTTGTATCTATTATTTGGCGTCCCTTTACTTTATGCTGTCTTTATCACTGTTTTTGACGTATTGCTTCTATTATTATTAACCAAGGTCGGATTTCGTAAGATCGAAGCCTTAGTCGTCTGTTTGATTTTTGTGATCTTATTTGTCTTTATCTATCAAGTCGCCTTATCCAATCCAGATTGGATGGCAATGTTTAAAGGCTTTATCCCAACAACACAGACGTTTGCTGATTCGCCTCAAATTGGTGGTCAAACACCGCTGACAGGAGCATTGGGAATCATTGGAGCGACAGTCATGCCTCATAATTTATATTTGCACTCTGCGGTCTCTCAAACACGTGCAATCGATCATCAAGATGAAGAAGCAGTCGCTGAAGCGGTTCGTTTTTCAACTTGGGATTCAAATATCCAACTTAGTTTAGCATTTGTTGTCAATGCTTTGCTTTTGATCATGGGAGTTGCTGTCTTTAAATCAGGTACAGTAAAAGATCCTTCTTTTTTCGGATTATATGAATCCCTATCAGATCCTTCGACACTAAGTAATGGCGTATTGGCCGAAGTCGCGAAATCAGGGATTCTATCGACCTTGTTTGCCGTCGCACTACTCGCTTCAGGCCAAAATTCTACGATTACAGGCACACTGACCGGACAAGTTATCATGGAAGGCTTCATCCATTTGAAACTTCCGATTTGGCTACGTCGTTTAGTCACTCGTTTGATCTCAGTAGTTCCCGTTTTGATCTGTGTTAGTCTAACTAGTCGTAAAGGGACAATCGAAGAGCATACTGCGCTAAATAATCTCATGAATAATTCGCAAGTATTCTTGGCTTTTGCATTGCCGTTTTCGATGATCCCTTTACTGATGATGACCAATAGTTCATTTGAAATGGGAAAACGATTTAGAAATAACTGGATCGTGCAATTTTTTGGATGGGCTTCCGTTCTAAGTTTGACCTATTTGAATTTGATAGGATTGCCTAAACAAATTGAAGATTTTTTTGGCGATCAAGCAACCAATACTCAAATCGAATTTGCTCATCTTATTGCTTATCTGATTATTATGATTGTCATAGGCTTACTGTGTTGGACGACTATTGATTTATATAAAGGAAATAAACGTTTAGCACAGACACAAAAAGAGATCAGGAAATCCTGATCTCTTTTTATGCTTTAAACAATTCATTTAACCCAATCAATTGAGTTAATAGTGTCTGATGATCTGCTTTGATCGAAGATAGATCCATGCTACTTGCCACTTGTTGCGAAATACAAGGTAATTCTTCTTTTACTTCTTTCCCTCTTGGCGTCAAGATCAATTCTACACGTCGCTCATCTTCTTTTGATCGTACTTTTTCTAAATAACCTTTTTTTTCTAATTTTTTTAATAATGGACTCAGTGTTCCAGAATCTAGGTATAAGATTTCGCCTAATTGATTGACTGTCATATGATCTTCTAACGCAATCATCGCAATAAAGCCAGTATAGGTCAAATCGTAAGGATCTAAAAATGTTTTATATTTTTTAATGACTTCTTTTGAAGCCACATAAAGTTGAAAACAAAGTTCCTTGTCTAACATCGTATCGCTCATTTCATCCGCTCCTTTCTTTTAGTATAATCAAGAGTTATTAATTGTCAAATTAAACTATATTGTATACAATATAGTTGTAAACTAAAAAAATATAAAGGAGTTTTTCAACAATGAAAAAAATCTTTTCAACAAAAATGATTAATACTGGCGGCCGCAGTGGAGAAGTCCATTCACCTGATAATTCTTTCCAATTAAATATCGCACCTCCAGGAAGTCGTGCAGAGAATGCGACCAATCCTGAACAGTTATTTGCTGCTGGATATAGTGCATGTTTTAATAGTGCTCTAGATTATTTAAAAAAATCTCGTGGTATCACTGGCGAATCGACCATCGAAGTCATTGTTTCACTATATAACCTTAGCCAAAGTGAATTACCAGACGTTGTATTAGGTGTAGAAATCCGTGGACATGTCGAAGGTCTTTCTTTAGAAGAAACCAAAGAATTACTTGAAATCACAGAACAAACTTGTCCTTATTCACGCGCGACTAAAGGCAATATCGACGTTACAATCGAAGCAATTTAAAAATGGCGCGACAGCATGCTGTCGCGCCATTTTTTACTTATTTCTCTGCTTGTACATAATCGGTCGCTTGAACACCTGCTTGACGACCAAAAATAATAATCTCTGCTACCGAGTTCCCACCGATACGATTTTCACCATGTAATCCACCGGCTAATTCTCCAGCAGCATATAATCCCTTGATTGGTTGATTTTCTTTATTCAACACTTCTGTTTTTGTATTGATCTTCACACCACCCATTGTGTAATGGATTCCCGGTGCGATTTTGATTGCGTAATAGTTTGCTTGATCTAATGGATGCTCCATCGCCGTTGTACGATTGAATGCTTCATCTTTTTGATTTTTAACGGCTTCATTCCATGAAGTCACTGCTTTTTCTAAATTATCTGTAGGCATCTCTAGTTTTTTCGCCAATTCCTCTACACTTTTCGCTTCGACTACGTAGCCTTTTGACGCATAGAATTCAATCGCCGTTGCGCGTGAGCGTACACCTTGGTCAAAAATCAAGTAAGCATCTTTATTGGTTTGTTTATTGATCGCACCAGATACCGCATCACGAGTGTCCAATTCGTTTACAAAACGATTTCCTTCTTCATTGACTAAAATAGCCCCTTCACCACGTACTGCTTCTCCAATTAAAATCCCTTGATCTTGCTGAACAGTTGGATGGATTTGGATTTCATCCATATCGACCGTTTGTCCACCAACAGCTTCGATCATTTTGATTCCATCACCAGTACTACCTGGTTGGTTCGTTGTCACATATCCTTCTAGATCTGGACGATATTCTTTGATGTACTCATCGCTTGCACCGTATCCACCAGTCGTTACGATGACAGCATCTGCTTTAATCGTACGTTCTTTTTCACCTTGGACTTGTGCGACAACCCCGTCTACTTTTCCATCAGTTTCGACTAATTTTTTCACATCTGTATTGACAAAAATCGGGATGTCACGTTTTTCAACGTTCTCTGTCAATCCTTCAACCAAATAACCTCCAATTGCTGATCCATCTGAAGGTCGGTGTGTTCGTTTTTCACTCATTCCACCAGTGATCGTTAAATTATCTAGTTTGATTCCGATACCGTCTAACCAATCGATTGCATCTGCTGAATGATCAACAAAATAGCGCAATAGTTCTTTATCATTTGTCCCATGCCCACCTTTTAGTGTTTCCTCATAAAACAAATCATTGCTATCTTCGATTCCTTGTTCTTTTTGGAATTTTGTATTGGATGCATTCATTCCACTTGAAGATTTTGAAGTATTTCCGCCGACAACTGGCATTTTTTCTAAAATAACTGGATTCTTCCCTTTATCTTTTGCTTCAATAGCGGCTGTCATTCCAGCACCACCAGAACCGACAATCACAATATCATACTCATCTTTTAATTCTTTAGGGTCGGTATACCCCGCTTCTGAAGCACCAGATTCAACATCCGTTTCTTCTTTCTTGTTTTCTTCTTTTTTAGTTGTAGTTTGTTCCGTTTTTTCTTTTTCATCTTGCGTACGTGGCGCATCTGGTTCAAAAATTGCACAACCAGATAATGATGCTCCCATAACAAGTAAAGCTCCCCATGTGATCAAACTTTTTTTCTTCATTTTATCCTCCTAGTAGTTGTTTTTTTATCTTCTTTTACTTTATCAAAAAGATTGTGAAATTACAATCAATCTATTAAGCTTTCTCATCTAAAAATAATTTTATCCCCTTTTATTTGCTATTTTATATTTGTGATAATTACTCTTTTTTGTAGATATTCTTCTTTTATTTTTTTTGAAACTGTTATTTTAAAAAAAAATGAAAAAGAATGATTGACTTTTAGTGATGAGAGTTCTAATATACAATCTTGATTGCTAAATTAGCATGTATTTGAGGAGGAATGATTTTGTGAACATTTTAAAAAGGTGGTTAGTTGGGAAGCCTTTGAAGTCTGCTGAAAACGACGAACATAAATTAGGCCGTTTAGCAGCTTTGGCGTTACTTTCTTCTGATGCCTTATCGTCCATTGCCTATGGAACAGAACAAATTGTTGTGGTATTGGTCGCATTATCTACAGCGGCGATTTGGTATTCATTGCCAATTGCTTTTTTCGTTATTATTCTATTGATTTCATTAACATTATCTTATCGTCAAATTATCCATGCCTATCCTAAAGGCGGCGGAGCCTACGTCGTCAGCAGTGAAAATCTTGGGCAAAATGCAGGACTGATTGCTGGAGGCTCTTTATTAGTCGACTACATGTTAACCGTCGCCGTCTCAGTTTCAGCAGGAGCAGAAGCGATTATTTCTGCCATCCCTTCTCTTGGCCGTCATCAAGTCGCAATCTCTGTTGTGATCGTGATCTTGATTATGATGATGAACTTGCGCGGACTTAGAGAATCCGCAAGCTTTTTAATGATTCCTGTCTATAGTTTTATTGCCATTATTTCATTATTGATCGCCTATGGATTGTTTAAGATCTTGACTGGACAAGCACCACTACATGCGACAGCTGCTGTTGGTACTGCAGTTCCAGGTGTTTCATTGGCACTGATTTTAAGAGCTTTTTCTTCAGGATCTTCTTCTTTGACTGGTGTCGAAGCGATCAGTAATGCGGTGCCGTTTTTCAAAAAACCACGTGCAAAAAATGCAGCTGGAACATTGGCATTGATGTCACTGATTTTAGGTTTTTTCTTTGTCGGAATTACATTTATCAACTATTGGTATGGCATCGTGCCTGAAAAAGAAGTCACTGTCTTATCGCAAATCGGAAAAACGATTTTTGGTGGAGGAATCTTCTTTTATATCTTGCAATTTGCTACGGCGCTCATTTTGGCCGTAGCAGCCAATACTGGATTTTCAGCGTTCCCAGTACTCGCCTATAATTTATCAAAAGATAAATTTATGCCACATATGTACCAAGACCGCGGTGATCGCTTAGGTTACTCTAATGGAATCATTACATTAGCTCTAGGTTCGATCGTGTTGCTTTTTATTTTCCAAGGATCGACGGAACGCTTGATTCCCCTTTATTCTATTGGAGTATTTACACCTTTTGCTCTATCACAAAGTGGGATGGTGGTTAGATGGTATAAACAAAAAGAACATTGGCTACGTCGTTCATTAGCCAATATTATTGGTGCCTTGATTTCTTATTTGATCATTATCATTCTTTTAATGTATCGACTAAATGATATTTGGCCTTACTTTATTATTATGCCAGTTTTACTGATCATTTTTTATAAAATCAACCATCATTATAAAAATGTTGCCGAACAACTTCGACTAGAAAATGAATGCGAACTACATGATTATGCTGGGAATACCGTCATCGTATTGGTGGGTAATGTTACCCAAGTCAATATTGGCGCTTTAAATTATGCTCGTTCGATCGGGGATTATGTCATTGCAATGCACGTTTCTCTTGACGAAGATATCAAAAAAGAACGTGAAATCGAATCTGAGTTTCGTCAACATTTCCCAGATGTACGATTTTCAATCGTTCACTCGTCATACCGCTCGATTGAGAACCCAATTATTCGTTATGTTGATCGGGTCAGTAAACATGCTGCACAACAAAATTACACAACGACTGTCTTGATCCCACAGTTTCTACCGAATAAGCGCTGGCAAAATATTTTGCATAACCAAACAAGTTTAAAACTGCGGTTGCGTCTAGCCACCAGACAAAATATTATTCTAGCCACGTATAGTTATCATTTGAAAAAATAAGTCAACAAAAGGGGTGTGACAGAAGTCTGTCACGCCCCTTTAAAAATCGAATAAACGGTGTTCCAGAAGTAGCTCCTTTGAAAAATAAGCCGCATCATGACCGAAATAGAGGAATCTATTACCGGAAATGATGCGGCTTATTTTTTAGAGCTGTCCACTTCTGTCACAGCTTTGTTTACGATACTCGTTTATACACATCAATGACTTCTTTAGCTAGATCAGTAAATGTGATACTCGTCATCAAGTGATCTTGACTGTGGATCGTCAATAAATTGACTTTAAAGGTTTCTCCATTAGCTTCTGCAGTCAGTAATTTTGTTTGTGCTTGATGCGCTTGCACTAATGATTCCTCAGCTAATTTGATTTTTTCTTTAGCTAAGTCAAACTCACCTTTTTTAGCAGCTTGGATGGCCTCCATAGCATCACTTTTTGCATTTCCAGCATAAATAATTAGTCCCATGATTTCTTGAAGTTGTTCTTGATTCATTTCATCCATGTACTCGCCCTCTTACTTTGCTTCAATCATTGTGATTGCTGTATTTAAAACATTTTCACCATTCATTGTACCGTAGTCACGCATGTCGATGACACTTACTGGGATATTTTTTCCTGCAACTTTTTCTTCGAATTGACCTTTCATAAAGCGAACTTGTGGTCCTAACATCAAGACATCGATCGGATGATTGGTATCTGCTAATTTGCCATCAGCTTCTGAAGAAGAAACTGCAAAAATATCGGCTTCTAATCCTTTTGCCTCTGCGGCTTTTTGCATTTTTTGAACCAATAAACTAGTACTCATTCCAGCTGAACATACAAGCATAATTCTTTTCATTAGTAAACACTCTCCTTAATATAAGTCATTACACTTTTTATAAAGCAAGATACGTGCCAAATTTTTCATTGATTTCATTAGGCTTAGTCGTTACACACAATCTAAAAAAATCACACAGTGTGTAATTCTAACTGTTTTGTTGTAAATTTTGTACAAGATAGGTAATATTTTTTACTTCTTCGAAAACCAAACCTTGCTCGTATTGAGTAATGAACTGCTGATTCAGTTGTGTAATCTTATCGAAAATAGCTTGATCCAATTCCAAAAATGGACTTTTTTCTAATCGCCATTCAGGATCTTGTTGTCGTTTCAATGCAGCAGCAATATGCATCTTCAATCCTTCTTGTGCTTCTTCATCTAGTGAAAAGTAGTGCGTCAATTGTTTGACATATCGTGTCGCTAGCTGTAGATAAGCATCAAATGCTTGATCGGCTTTTTGCTGTGTCTGCAAAGTGATCCCGATCGTTTCAAAAAAGAGCTGCCGTATTTTGGGATCAAAAAAGTCTGCTACAGCTAAAAATGGTTGTGTTTTCGTAGGATCTTTATGGGTTCCGATCATCCCGATAATTTGATAGTTTTGAACGATTTGTTGGTAATCATCGTCAAATCGTGATTGGTCTAAAAAAGGCAACGTAATGATCGTAGCTTGTTTCGGATCTACGATTTCAGTTAAAATCGATTCTGTTAACTTTGCAACACCAGCACCCGTATAGCATGTCACTAAAATCGCCGCTTTTTTTGCAGTTATGGGATCTTCTGCATTTAAAGAAGCCAGTAATGATTGACGAATACTTTGGCTGATTTCACTCACACTACGTCCAGCACTAGCCATACGTAAGCTTTCTATGACCAGCATGGTACTCGAAAAAGCGACTGTGGCAGTCGGAATTTGGTATTCAGCTGCAATCAATTGACTAAAGGTATTGGGTGAACCCATATCGGTTAAAAAAATGATCCCTTTTTCATAGTATTCTTGGTGTTGCTCTAGCTCTTGTTGGATCACTTGATAGACTTGCTCTGTTTTCATTTGTAACGGCATATCAAAAGCCATTCCTTTAGTTGTTCCTAAAAGCGTCTGAGCTGTTTTTAGCATACTTGATGCAGTCGATTCACCATGCATGATTACCATCACGGCAACTGTATGTGGCACTGGCTTTTCGTGTGCAGCTTCTTCAACAAAAAACATCGTTAAAAAGCCGATTTCATCTAAAGGAATATCGATTTGATAACTTTCTTCAATTCTTAATGCAATTTCCATCGCTAGCTGAAATTCTAGCAAATGCTTGCGTCTGACACCATTGAGATCAGGATAGGTGATTTGTTTTTTTTGACGCAATCGTTCAATCATCGCTTGCACGTGTAAGGCAAATGCAAAACGATTTTTCTCAGAGTAGCTTCGTTGAAATTTTTCTTGTGCTTGATCAAAAAATTGATTGACAAGTTCCCATAATGTACTGCTAATGATTTCTTGATACATCGAACTATGGGACAAATCTTCGATATAGGAATCAAAATAATGTTCGACATCTTTTTCGATCAGCTGTTCCAAATCTAGCGGTGGAATATCATTTTCTTCTAACGTATCTAAAGTATAAGTAATGGTCTGGTAGACATCCATCTTAGCTGTCTGATCTTGGGACCAGACTCCTCTGGTTTCACCCGGTTCAAATAATAGTCGCGTTTTTTGCGGATGGACCAAAAGATTTAACTGTTCCGTATAGTCATTTAATCGCAATAGCCCTTTTTGGATCGCTAAAGGCAGATCATTTTTTTCGATTTGTAGACTCATAGTTTCCTTATTCGTTGCAAAATGTAAAAATGCTTTTGCGCAGACTAACTTCAGGTCCCGTTTTAACTGTCCCACATTCCCCTTAGTTTCATAGGTCAAAAAAGCCAAGACACTTTGACGATCGATCTCGATACTTTTATTTAAACGATTGGCTTCTTGTTGCAAAAAGTCCTCAATAATCCCAAAGCGCTCATGTAGCGTTCGTTTCGCTAATGGTGGCAATTCGATTTGCATCGGGATGCGTCTAGTGAATGTTTCTAAAAACATACTGCTTGTCTCTGTCGTAGCCCCAATGATTTGCACGGTTGCATGGTGCTCTTCTTGCGCGCCTAGTGGTCGATAACTTCCTTTATCAATAAACGTAAATAACATTTCTTGTCCTTCTGGAGGTAAGCGGTGGATCTCATCTAAAAATAATAAGCCTTTGTCGGCTTGAGCAACTAGACCGACTTGTGTTTTTGCATCCGTATAAGCCCCTTTATATACTCCAAAAATATGCGCAAAAAGCAACTGCGGATTTTGTGCATAATCAGCACAGTTAAATGTAATAAAAGGCGCGTTATGATCTAAAACATTGGCTTCTAATGCAAATTGATACATACACTCTGCAAATAAAGTTTTCCCTGTTCCCGTTTCTCCAAATAATAAAGTTGGCAAACCGTGTGGAGGATAGAGAATTGCCGCTTTTGCTTTTTGGATCGCATTTTTTAATGAATCCTCTACTCCAATCAAATCACGAAATGAAAGCATTGGAAGTTCTAAATCAATGACACTGTACTTTACCGGTCGTTCGTCGGTTTTCATCACTTTATGTTCTTTGACTAACTCATTTAAATAGCGACTAGCATTCGTACGATCAAGCTGTAATGCTTGAGCGAGCTCACTTGCACTCATAGGTTCTGACTGTTCAGCTAAAAAATGAAAAACTTGCTCTTTTTTTGTCATCAGCTCACACCTTTCTACTGCTCATTATAAGTGATTCAAAAAAAAGAAACCATTCATCTTTTCAAATGAATGGTTTCTTTTTTATTTCGATTTGACTTCTGCTAAGGCTTTTTGAATCGCTTGTGCTTGAAATTCAGCCGTTGCTTTTTCCGTCAAGGCTTTTTGCTCTGCAGCAGATAAGGCTGGATTTTTCTTCATCGCTGCCATCACTTGCTCTGTTACATAAGTTTTGCCGTCTTTTTTTAATTGATCTTGCTGTTTGGTCATCAATTCTCCAAATGCTTTGGCTTGATCAACTGTTAATTCAGTCCAAGTTTCAGGTAAATAAAACGTATTGTGTTCTTCAGTTAGTTCATGATCATTATCTGCGATCCCAAATAATAAACGTGACCAATCGCTTTGATATTCCCAATAGGTCTTACTTTGAACTAAGGTCGCTTGATCGTCACTTGCTTTTTTCACTTCATTTACGACATGATCAGTTCCTGTTTTGGCAGGTGTTTTTTGATCTTGTTTTGTATTATACAAGTACACTTTTTCCGTACCATCCCCTAAAGGTTGATACATCAAAACATTGACTCCTTTACTATTGATCGAACTATAAAGAGTTTGCCCCTTGTCTTTAGTCGTAACAGTTACTTTTTCCATACCGAAATGTTGTGAATAATTCAATGTGACCAACGTCAAGCTAGCAATAAACACTAACCCTAATACGACGGCGATGGTGTTTTGAATCGCTGATTTCGCAAAAATAAAACTTCCTGCAAATAATAGAGCACTAATCACTAAAATCACTAAAATCATTTTGCGATCGCCTCCTTTTCAGCTTTAGTTGCTACAACTTTATTGGTGATAAAGAAAGCAATGATCAATCCGATCAAACTGAACCCAACAGCTACTAAAAAGGCTGCATGATAGCCATCAAGCATCGCTGAAGTTGCTTGTGCTTTATAGGTTAACGGTGTTGCATCTAACACAGCTTTTTTAGGCATTGAATCATTGATACGATTTGTCAACACACTGATCAAGATGGCTGTTCCTACTGAACTTGCTACTTGTCTAAATGTATTGTTCACAGCTGTACCGTGTGTGACTAATTTTTGTGGTAGAGCATTCATTCCAGAAGTCGTAACCGGCATCATCACCATCGAGATCGCGAACATCCGGATCCCATATAATACGATGATGTAAATCACCGGGGTCGTTTCAGTTAAAAACATAAAGGGTGCCGTAGCGGCAGTCAATAAAAACATCCCCGTAATGGCTAAGCGCTTAGCTCCGATTTTATCAAAAATAATTCCGGTAATCGGCATCATTATCCCTAAAGCCAATGCTCCTGGTAGTAACATCAATCCAGAATGGAAAGCTGATTCACCACGAATATTTTGGATGTATAACGGTAACACCATTTCAGCTCCAATCAAGGCCATATTGGTTACACCTGATAAAATCGACGCAATCGTAAAGATCGGTGATTTAAACACACGTAATTCTAAAAATGGTGTATCTAATTTCAATTGACGGATACTAAAAATGGCGATCACAATGATCCCAACGATCATAAATGACCATACTTTCATACTCTCCCAGCCATCGTCACCAACACTTGAGAAGGCATAAAGAAGTGAGCCAAAACCGACAGAAGACATTAAAATCGACGGAATATCGATTGCAGGATTCGATAATGGAATCACACTCTTCATCATGAAAAAGGCTAGGATCAATACAATAATCACGATTGGAATGATCATACCAAATAGATCACGCCAAGAATAGTGATCGATGATCCAACCAGATAATGTTGGTCCTAAAGCTGGAGCTAATCCAATAACAATCCCAGTTGCACCTAACGCTGCTCCGCGTTTTTCTGGAGGGAAGATTGTTAACATGATGTTTTGCAATAATGGAATCGAAATCCCAACACCAGCAGCTTGTACCAAACGTCCAGCTAATAAGATTGGGAAACTAGTTGCCGCAAAACATAAAATTGTTCCGATCAAGAACACGGTCATTGACCATAAATACAACGCACGAGAAGTAAACTTGTTCATCATCCACGCTGAAATTGGGATCATAATCCCATTTACTAATAAAAAGCCAGTTGTTAACCACTGCACTGTTGCTGCAGTGATATCAAATGTTTTCATTAAAGTTGGAAATGCTGTAGTTAACAGCGTTTGATTTAATACCGTACAAAATGTTCCGATTAATAAAACCGCAACTAATAGCGTTCGATTATAGGGTTTGCCATATATATCGACAGCTTGATTTTCTTTCATGGTGGACCTTCCTTTCATAACTCAAAATTCTGATGCAGCATGCTATACTTTAAACTGTTTTCGATTCTTTGTCAACTAACTTGACACACTTGGAAATAAAAGTATAATCGAGGTAGATTAATTATCAAGAAAGAAGGATACCCATGTTTTCAACCTTACGCAAATGGTTAGAAAGTGATGAACTGCGAATTGGAATCAGTGAATTGAGTAAAATGAGCCAAACCTCGCCACGTCAGTTACGCTATTGGGAAGAAAAAGGCTATATTACATCGATTAATCCAGAAACATCTACTCATCGGTCGTATCGATTACAAGCTGTTGTGATGGTTGAAATGATCAAATATTATTTAGACCAGGGATTTACACTAACAAAAGCTGCTGAAAAAGCACAAGATCGCCTTACAAAAGTGCAACATGTTCGCACTGTCTTCTCTAAATTTATCAAAGATTCTGAAGTCATCGCTGATCGATTCGTTTTATTTACCATCGGCAAATTTGAAGCAAAAAATGAACGCTTATTGATCGTTCATGATCTAAAAGAAGATACGCTAGATTATCACGTCATTGTTGGCGATGCACCTATTGATTACAATGCTTATTGCACAAAAAAACTTGAGTAGTTACTACTCAAGCTTTTTTTATTTATAAGACTGTACCTTTTTGCGACTGAATAATTGATAAAACAAAAACAACACCACACAAAACATCAACGGAATCACAATAGTATGACTGATATTTGGTACAATATGATTTACAAAATCAGCCGTTAGATGGTCTTCAATGAACATTTTTCCAGCTGTATAGGCAATCAATAATGCACCGATCCAAACTAAAATCGGGAAGCGATCCATTAATCCTAACACCAACTGACTGCCAAAAATAATTAGCGGAATGCTAATGGCAAGTCCTAATAAAGCGAGCCATTGATTATCTGATGCTACTCCAGCGATCGACAAAATATTATCCAAGCTCATGATCAAATCTGCGACCATAATCGTTCCGATCGCGGACATAAAAGATGTCGTTGCTTTAGACGAGTCGTCAGGTTCTTCATTGGCTACTAAAAGGTCATAGGCAATATAAAACAATAATAAGCTACCAATGATTTTCACATATGGAATAGCTAAAATTTGAATCGCAATCAACATCAGTAAGACACGTAGTACGATGGCACCTGCTGTTCCAATAAAAATCGCTTTCTTCCGACTTTTCTCATCTAAACGCTTGGTTGCTAGTGCAATAGCCACGGCGTTATCCCCACTTAACACAATATCCAATAATATAATTGATGCTACTTTTGTTACGATTTCAAGCACGTATCCATTCCCCACTTTCCCTATATCTGCTCTAGAATAACAAGTTCTATCCATAGGGTCAAATTTTTCACAAAAAAAGTGACCCTTTATGAAAAAAAGGCTCACTTTAGTCGATTTATACTGCACCATACTTGTGCAAAAATCAAAACAATCATCGGAAAAAGCAAAAAATAGAATTGGCAGATTCTATGCTTTGCTTTTCGGATCAATCCGTTCGAAAGGAAATAATCAGCTATTTTGCTCGTTTTGTTTTACAAGAACTACTTTACTCCGAGTAAAAAACTATAGTCAAATTTAAGAACTATGATAAAATATTTTTATATGAAGCAAAAAAAGGCTGGTATAACAATGAATTTTAAAGATATCGAATATTTTCAACAATTGGTTACCGAAAAAAATTTCACAAAAGTGGCTCATTTTTTCAAAGTAAGCCAACCTACTGTTACGTATGCCATCAAACGCATCGAAAATGAACTCGGTGTCGTCTTATTTGTACGTGATCAATCTCACCATAAAGTTGAATTGACTGCGGCAGGTAAGCTTTTTTCACATCATGCTACAAGTTTACTGACCGAACTGGCGATCGCAAAAAAAGAACTGATGCAACTTAGCGAAGAAAAGGTGCGTTTTGGTCTTCCACCAATTATTGGCAACTACTTTTTCCATGAGTTTTCACAAGCCCTGATTCGCGACCAACTACTAGACTATTTAGAAATTATTGAAGGCGGCTCTAATGAATTGACCAAGCGTTTGAAAATGGGGCGCATCGATATGGGTGTGGTCGGCTCCATCCAACCTTTACGCGATCCCCATCTGATCAGTGAAGTGTTAATGATCCGTGATTTTGTAATCGTGGTCAGTCCTGAGCACTATTTAGCTACACGTGACTCTATCTCTTTTCGCGAACTCGCACAAGAAGAATTTCTACTTTTAAATGAACACTATATCCACCCTATGGCGCTAAAAGCATTCGCAACCCAGGCGCATATCAGTCCGTTGATTCGACATCAAGGACAGGATTTAGCTATTTTAAAAAGCATGATTCGCGCGAATATTGGGATCGGTTTTTTAACCGAAATGGCGATTTTTGATGAAGATCAATTAATCAAGATTCCAATCACAGATGCAGATCAGCCCCGTTTTTGGGTCTCTTTAGTTCGTAGTCATGAAGCGCCAAATTCACTGATTCGTACTCAATTGATCGACATCATCCATGAATTATTATCTGAAAAAAAAGAAGGGGCGTGACATAAAACTGTCACGCCCTCTTTTAAAACCGAATGCCACGTTGATATTGTGTGGGAACGGTTATTGTTTTCCCTGTTTGCTGTGCAGCATGGATCGTCCAGTAAGGATCTGCTAACATACCACGACCAATCGCGACCATATCAGCTTGACCTCCTTCAATCACTCCTGCTGCAAAAATCGGTTCTTCTAAACGACCTACTGCGATAACTGGTAATCCTGTAGCAGATTTAATGGCCCCAGCAGCTTCTAGTTGGTATCCTTTGGGTGAAGTCGTAGGCCCAAATTGACTTTCGCCTCCTGTACTGACGTGAAATACATCCACACCTGCTTTTTGATAGGCTTTTGCTAAGCGACAGCCTTCTGTTAGATCGTATCCTTTGGGTGCATATTCTAACGCGCTGATTCTAAAAAATAAAGGCATCGTCGTTGGCATCACTTCTTTAACTGCTTGAATGACCTCTACTCCAAATAACGTCACATCTTGATACATATCCGTTCTTTGATTTGTCAATTTAGATTGAAATTGATGGATCAAATAGCCATGAGCGCCATGCAATTCAATAAAATCGACGCCAGCTTTTAATGCACGAACTGCCGCATCTTGAAATTTTTGTACCATCGCTTGCGTTTCAGCTGTCGTCAAAGCATGTGGTGTTTGATATTCATCAGAAAATGCCAGTGCAGATGGAGCCACACTTTGTGGCGCATCTTCTGCTTTACGACCAGCATGTGCTAATTGAATTCCAATTTTCACATCAGGTTCCACTGACTTTATCGATGCAATCATTTCTTTTAATGGAGCGATTTGCTCATCGTCCCAAAGCCCTAAATCATAATCAGTGATTCGTCCTTCTGGTGATACATCAGTCATTTCGATAATGAGTGTTCCAGCTTGTCCAACTGCGCGACTTGTATAGTGTTGTTTGTGCCAATCATTCACTTGTCCATCTTTTTTAGTAACCGAATATTGACACATTGGCGGCATGACCACACGATTTTTTACGGTCATTCCCTTAATAGTAAATGGTTGAAACATATCCATGATTTAATCCCTCCTAAAAATAGTACCATTAGTGTAACACAAAAAAGCCAGATCACTCTGAATAAACGGCTTTATCCAGCAATGATCTGACCTTTTTCAAATTGTAAGATACGGTGGGCTGTTTGATTTAAAAACTCTTGGTCATGGCTAATCACTAAAATCATCAACCCTTGCTCAGCTAATTCACGTAACAAGGTACTGACTTGCATCATATTCTTAAAATCCAATCCACTCGTTGGTTCATCGAATAATAAGATCTTTTTACCTGATAAGATAGCACTGGCAATCACTACACGTTGTTTTTCACCACCAGATAACGTATGAGGATGCCGATCGAGTAGGTTTGTTAAATTAAAACGCGTGCAAATTTCATCAAAACGCTCGGGTATCTTGGCTTTTACCAACAGTTCTTTACGTACTGTCTCAAAAAACAATTGAAGGTTTACATCTTGCATGACAAAAAAACATGCATCGATTCGTGCTTTTGCTTTCATTACATCTCCATTTAAAGAAATTTGGCCTTTTTTTAAACGAACTAAGCCGGAAAGTACTTGAAAAAATGTCGATTTTCCCGCACCATTTTCTCCAGTGATTCCGATAATTTCTTGATTGTTTATCGTCAAACTCGGAATACTCAACGCCCATTCTTTTTGTTTACGATAGCGATAGCGCACCTCTTCAAATGTCAAAGAGATCGTGGCCGGCTGAATGAGTGGATCCACTATATCTTTTGTGTCCACTAATTGACGTAGCCCTAGCGCTTGATGCTCTGATGGCGTCAACGCAAGCATTTGTTTTGTCGTAAATTTTTGGATCATTTGTCCGTTCGCAAAAACAAAAAAATGATCTGCAATATCAACCAAATAAGCCAAGCGATGCTCCGCAATCAAAATCGTGACCCCTTGTGCTTTTAATTTCAACAATGCCTCTTTCAGACGTTTTAATGCGGTGAAGTCTAAATTACTAGCCGGTTCATCCAATAATACTAATTTAGGTGCGAGCATCGTCGCAGCTGCAATCGAGACTTGTTGTTTTTGACCTCCAGATAGTGAAAAAACGCTCGCATCTTGGATCGGTTCTAAAGCAAAATCTTTGATCTGTTGAGCGACACGCTGTCTGATCACTGCAGATTCATACCCAAAATTTTCCATGACAAAAGCTAATTCTGAAAGTACATCTGTTGTAAAAAAGTGTGTTTTAGGATTTTGAAATACGACACCAAATTTTTCGATGTACGTTGCAAAATCAGCTGCAGGCAATTGTTGATCAAACACCCTCCAACTACCTGTAACCTCTCCTTCATAAAGTTCTAGATATAAGCCATTTAACACATTAAATAGTGTTGATTTCCCACTCCCGCTTGGTCCACAGATCACGATGCATTCACCAGTATGAACATCAAAATCTAATGCGTTTAAAATAGCCACTTGATCTTTTGTCGTAAATCCAGCTTGTTTTACTGTAATCATTTTATCCACATCCTTATGAGTAAACACCCTACGATTACACCAATTAAGATATAATCATAGCTTTTTAAGCGTAGTTGATAGTAACTTGTGTGCTCATTTTTATTTCCTAATCCTCTAACCAACGCACTAGCCGAAAGATTCAGTGATGTTTCTTCTGCAGAAAGCAATAAGGGAACAAATAGATATTCCATCGTCTGCAGTGGATGACGAAATAAGGCAAAAAAGGATACTGCAATTCCTCTAAATTTCATCGCCCGTCTAACATAAAGAATCTCTTTGATCGCCATTGGAAAAAAGCGAAATAAAATCGCTAACGGAACCAACACAGTCGCAGGAATGCGCAAGCGTTGTAAGGCAGCCAACCATTCACTGATTTTTGTGTGATCTAATGCAAATGTGACGGCCATGATCGTTGGCAAAAGACGACGATTGCCAACTGCTAAAAAATCGAGCAACGCGCCAATAAAAGAGGGTACATAATAAAATAAAAATTGGTCTGCTGCAAAAAGTGCAAAGAATACGCCAACAAAAAATAAGCCTTTTTTAAATGAGCCACTTAAGACTAAACAGCTAAACATCAAACCGATCATGATGCACTCTAATGGAAACGATAATGGAAACATCAACGAAATACTCGCAAAAAAGACCACACACAGCTTGCTACGTGGGTCAAATTTTAGATAATTGTAAGTCATACGACCTCCTATTATGCTGTCTTTTTAAAATGCTTATTAAATAAATAACTTCCTAAATAAAACCCAAAGATCGAACCAAAGAACACGAGGGCCATACTTGCATAAAAGACATTCATTGTCACATGTTCAAATACTTTGTCTAAATATGCTTGATCTTTTCCTCTAGCAACTAAAGACGCTTGGTACGCATTCTTCATAAACCACAACGGTAGAATCGGTCCCATGAGTCCAAAACTAAACACAATGTAACTGATCAATGTACGTAATTTTTCAGAAATTTTTGTTTTTGTTTGGATGAGATCTGCTAAGAAAGCAAATACGATATTCGGTACGGCAGCTAGTGGAAAATGTCCCGTAAATAAAAAGAAAATACCAACGACACTCCCCATAATCGTAATTGCACCAAATTTAGGGACGCGTTTGATCAATAATAAATAGACGATCCCCGTAAACATCGCACTAACTCCTGGAATAAATAAATTATGAAATCCTGGAATAATAAATCGTAATACTAATAAGCAAACACTCATCATCAAGAAATAAATGGCCGTATAAATTCCTGTCGCAATTAAATCTTGTACTTTTAACTTGTTCATGTATCTTTTCCCCTTTAATCGTCAAAACTTGTCGATCATTCATTTTGAAAATGGATTGTATTTCCAAGTGTTCAGTATATCACAACTACTCTCAAAATATAGGAGACAATGCTCGTTTTGTAAAAAAAAGAGTAGCAAAAGCTACTCTTTTTAGGCTACGGTTTTTGTCGCCGGAATTAATTTATTCATCACAATCGCTACGATCGCACTGATGGCAATCGGCGAATCCAATAAGTATTGGACAAATTGTGGTGCAGATTGTTTCACCTCTGCAGGCATAAACAATAATCCAATCGCACAAATCAATGGTACCCCAATAATATATAGTTCACGCTCAGAAAATTCCTCATGTTTGATGACACGGAACCCGCTTAACATAATGATCACACAAACGACCGCAAATACTCCACCAATGACTGCAGTTGGGATCGCATTGATCAAACTAGATAATTTTCCTAAAAATGATAACGCAATAAACCAACCTGAAGCGACGATGAAGACTTTGCGACTAGCGACACCAGTGATCGAGATGATCCCAGCGTTCGTTGAATACCCTGTAACTGGTGTCGTTCCAACAAGTGCAGCAATCAAACAGCCAATTCCTTCCCCGATCACGCCTTTATTGATTTGCGTATCCGTCAGTGGTTCTTCAATCACTGCGCTTACCGCATACCAAGTTCCAGTCGTTTCTGCTAATAAAACTAAATAGATCACGAGCATCGTTAGGATTGCCGATAAATCAAAATGAACACCATAATTGATAAAGGCGACTTTTGGCAAACTAAAGAACGGTGCTTGGGCAACAGTCGTTGTATCAAATCCACCCATTAGTGAAGCAACTAGAGTACCACCTGCTAAAGCAATGATAACCGAACTGATACGAAATACTTTACCTAGTTTAGGGAAATAGACCCCTAACATCGAAAACAATACTAAGATAACTGCAGTAATGATAGCTAGAAAAATATTTTGATTGATTGATAATGCATCGCTAGACACATAAATATTACTTGTAAATGCAGAAGGTAATAGTGTCAAGCCTACAATCATGATAATCGTCCCACTCACGATAGATGGAATAAAATGACGGACGATATGTTTATAGATTCCAGTAAAACCTAATAAAACGACTGCCGCTGCACCGACTAAACTTGACCCAATTACAGTATCCATTCCCTTAGAACCTAGAAAAATACCGGTAATCGCTCCAACAGGTACGAATGATGGACCTTGACATACTGGGAGTTTCAAGAAAAATAAAACTTGGATCAATGAAGCAATTCCTGCTCCTAAAAATGTTGATTGAATTAAACCGGATGCATCGCTTGATGACATCGCAATGGCTGTCGCAATGATAAATGGCGGAACATACACATCCATTGCCAATACATGTTGTAAACCTAATAGTAGAGCTTGACTATATGGAATGTCATCATTGACCCCAATCGTTAAGTTGCTCTCGTTTTGTTTTGTTGTTGATTCCACTATCTTTCCCCCTGTTTTTCATGAACTAGTTTTCCTTGGACAAAGACTTGACGAATATTGCTTTGATCGGATAAATATAAAATACGTGCCAATTGTGCTTCAGCTTGATCGAATGCAAAATTTGGGAGTGGATTATGCGAATGTGTCGGATCGATTACTTGGGCATCAAATGCAAACCCTACTTTGAAACAACCGATCGGCAAGTCCAATGCTTGTCCGCCTGCTGTTGTGGCTAAATAAAAGGCATCTAATAACGATAATCGAGAATTTTCTAGACCACCACGTTCAGCTAAAGGTTTATTCGCATCGACACCTTCTTCTAACAGACGACTACTCATGACCGCTTGGCGAATATTTTCATAAAGACTTGGTGAAAACCCACCAGAGATATCACTGCCTAGCCCTACTGTCACTCCTTGACTTTGCAATCGTTTGACTGGCAAGACACTATTGGCAAAATACGTATTCGAAATCGGACAATGTGCCACTGCACTTTGATGTTCATGGAAAATTTCGCCATCTTCATGCGTTAAAAAGTTTCCGTGTGCCATAACTGATTTACGTGTCAACAGGCCAAAATCTGCAAGTACTTGTGTATCGCGTTTGCCAAAACGTGCATAAACGTGATCGTGTTCCCATTGGCTTTCGCTACAATGAGATTGAACATGAACTTGATACGTTGCGGCTAATTTCCCTAAGCCGGCTAAGACTTCTTCTGTACAACTCGGAACAAAACGTGGCGTGATCACCGGATAAACTCCTTGAATATACTCCATCTTCTTTACAGCTTGTATAAATGCTTCGGTTTCAGCCAATGCTTGTTTAGGACTTTCATCACGATAAAAATCAGATGTCGTTTCCACATGATCCATCACGACTTTTCCGACAAGTCCCCTTTGCCCCATGCGACCACAAATCTCGGCTAATGCTAAACTGGCTTCAAGATGTACGGTAGCAAAATACAAAGCGGTCGTTGTTCCTCTACTTAGTAACTGTTGGACTAAATCTTGATACACGGTCTTTGCAAACGTCAGGTCTGCATACTTTGCTTCTAATGGAAACGTGCATTTCTCTAGCCAAGTCGCTAACGGTTCATCTAATGCGATACCTGCTTGTGGCCATTGTGGAGCATGTACGTGTAGATCGATGAATCCTGGTAACAAGACTTGACCTTTTGGGATCGTCACGACTGTATTTGCTTGTTGTATAACATCTGCTTTTATTCTATCAAAATCCGGTTGTTTCTCTAAAATCAACGCTTCAATCATGCCGCGCTCATTTAATAGAAACAATCCATGGCCAAACTCTAATGTTTTAGGAGTTGGTACATGAAAAAAATCAGCTTCGATCACTTTATCAATCATCATTTTATCCATTGGTCCTTTCAACTAGATTCTCCTATTATAATCTCTTGAATCTTTTTTTCAATAATTTTATTCAAAAAAATGTTATTTTTCATTTTAAAACATTTGTTTTTAGCCAAAAACCGAACGTTTAGAAAAGAAGACAGTATAAATGTAAATTTAATGAATTTTTAGAAAAAACAGTGAATTTATTCTTATTTTATTTTCATTTTTCTTGATAGAAATTTGCATATAATTTTCATTTAAGTATAATTAGACTAATGTACTACATAAAGGAAAGGATGTTTTGATGGCGTTAGAAAGAGGATTAAGTAATCGACATGTCCAGTTGATCTCCATTGGTGGAGCAATCGGTACCGGGTTATTTTTAGCATCGGGAAAATCGATTGAACTTGCAGGACCGTCAATTTTACTTGTCTATTTGATTGTTGGTTTTTTTATATTTTTAATTATGCGTGCACTTGGTGAATTATTGCTTTCCAATCTTGATTGTCATTCATTTGTCGATCTAGCAGAACATTATCTAGGCAAACGTGCTGGATTTATTACCGGTTGGACGTATTGGTTTTGTTGGATCAGTGTAGCGATGTCTGACCTTACTGCAACAGGAATTTATATGCGGTATTGGTTACCTGGTATGCCACAATGGGTACCTGCATTTATTGTCTTATTAAGTTTGATGGCGTTAAATTTATTGTCAGTAAAATTATTTGGGGAAATCGAATTTTGGCTTGCGTTGATCAAAATTTTAGCAATCGTCGCCTTGATCATTGTCGGCGGCTATATGATTGTGACGCAAATGGATTTTGGCACACATCAAGCAAGTTTTCGTAATTTGTATCGTTTTGATGGCTTTTTCCCCAAAGGTTGGGTTGGCTTTATATTGGCGTTTCAATTAGCTGTTTTCTCCTTCACTGGAGTCGAATTAGTTGGACTGACTGCCGGTGAGACAAAAGATCCAGAAAAAGTGCTACCAAAGGCAATCAATAATATCCCGATACGGATTTTACTTTTTTATATCGGTTCACTTGCCGTCATTATGAGTGTGCATCCTTGGAAAATGATCGATCCAAGTAAAAGTCCCTTTGTTACGGTCTTTTCTACGATTGGAATCGCTGGTGCTGCAACAATGGTCAACTTCGTCGTAATTAGTTCTTCGATTTCTGCTTGTAATAGTGCGATTTTTAGCACGAGTCGAATGCTTTATGGCTTAGCAGAAAACAACCACGCTGGAGCACGTTTTGCTAAGGTAAATGAACGTAAAGTACCAAGTAATGCTTTGTATCTTTCAAGTATCGTCATCGCATTAACCGTCATTTTAAACTATGTCATGCCCTCACATGTATTTAACTTGATTGCAGGAATCTCTACGGCATGTTTCTTATTTATCTGGAGTGTGATTTTAGTCTGTCACTTACGCTATTTGAAGGTCACAAAAGAAACAAATGGAACGAGACCAAAATTCAAATTGCCCTTTGGCCGAATTGCAAACTACACAAGTCTCATCTTTCTAGCTCTGATCGTCGTGATTTTAGGCATTTTACCAGATACACGTATCTCATTGATTATTACACCTATTTGGTTTATTAGTTTATACGCCATCTTTA
This sequence comes from Enterococcus bulliens, assembly GCF_053761865.1. NCBI lineage: Bacteria > Bacillati > Bacillota > Bacilli > Lactobacillales > Enterococcaceae > Enterococcus > Enterococcus bulliens. The sequence goes on along the minus strand of NZ_JBSMXK010000020.1, from coordinate 4,650 downwards.
ATACAAAATTTAAACATCTTACGTTTGAAAATAACCAAACGCTAAATGATCAAGAATAAAACAAAAGCGATGAGAAATCATCGCTTTTTTGATACAGTAAAGAAAAAGGAGGAATTCACATGGAAACTTTAGCCCTTGACTTACTACATGAGACGATCAAAAAACGACCCGAAAATAGCCACAAAGGTACATTTGGGCGAGTATTGTTAATTGGCGGCAATCGTCAATACGGCGGAGCCATCGTTATGGCTGCAACCAGTTGTCTTTATGGTGGTGCTGGTTTAGTCAGTGTGGCGACAGATAAAGTCAATCACGCAGCGCTACACGCTCGTTTACCTGAAGCAATGGTGATCGATTGGGATGATCAGACCCAATTAAATGAGCAAATCAAACAGACCGATGTCCTTGTTATTGGCCCAGGCATGGGGGTGGATTCATTTGAACACACTCGTTTAATAGAAGTTTTAGCGCAACAAGCAGAACATCATGTTTTGATCATCGATGGCTCGGCAATTACCATGCTTGCCAAAACGGAGTTTACTTTCAATTATCCTCAACAAGTCATTTTCACACCTCATCAAAAAGAATGGGAACGCTTGAGTGGATTATCCATTGATGCTCAAACGATCGAAAACAATAAACAAGCGCAACTAAAACTCAATAGTGTAGTTGTCGTCAAAAGCCATCGGACAACGATTTATACGACTGCTGGTGATTACCTTAATCCTTACGGTAATCCTGGTATGGCAACAGGTGGAACTGGAGATACTTTAGCTGGTCTGATCGGTAGTTTTGTAGCCCAATTCAAGCAAATATCTTTACCAAAACGCGTAAGCAGTGCTGTGTTACTCCATAGTTATATAGGCGATCAACTTGCAAAAGAAAACTATGTCGTACTCCCAACAAAACTAAGTGAACAATTGCCTCAAGCGATGAAATTTTTCTCAGAAAAGTGAGTTTTATCAGCATTTTAAAAGCTTTTTAATTGAATATTTGATAGGCTTAGGATAAGGAGTGTGAAAAAATGGATGTTAAAATTTTATTGATGACCTTTTTCATCAACTTTTTTTATGTAACGATCAGTACGATTCGTTTTATGTTGACGATGAAAGGGTATCGCCTTGTTGCTCCTTTACTGAGTATGGTTGAAATCACGATCTATATAGTAGGTCTTTCGCTCGTATTAAATCGTTTGAGTAATCCAATCAATTTATTTGTCTATGCTTTAGGGTATGCAGTGGGTGTCAGTGTCGGGATTAAAATCGAGGATCGTCTAGCGTTAGGATATATTATGACCACGGTCATTTTACCAGCCGATACTGAGGAAGAAAAAGCTTTACCAAAAGTCTTGCGCGATAATGGTTATGGCGTTACCCAAAGCCATGCTGAAGGGCTGTCTGGTGAACGTTTAGTCCTCGAGATTTTGTCACCACGCAAAAATGAACGCGATCTCTATCAATTGATCAAATCGATAGAAGAACGAGCCTTCATTATTACGTATGAACCAAAATATATTTCAGGTGGTTTTTGGACAAAAAAAGTGCGCAAACGTCAAAAAAATATCTAAAAAGAGAGCCTTCGGATACGAATCTCAAAGTGAGCAATGATGCTTTTTTGAGATAGATCCTTGGCTCATTTTTTTATTCTACAGTTACTGCTTTTGCTAGATTACGCGGTTTATCAACATCATACCCGCGATGTAATGATGCATAATACGCAATCAATTGTGTCGGAACAACAGTGACTAATGGAGTTAAAAACTCATGCACATTGGCTACGATCAATTGATCGCCTTCTTTGGCCAATGCTTCGCTAGCAATCACAAAAGTACTTGCTCCACGACTTTCCACTTCTTTCAAATTCCCACGCATATGTGCGCCAGTCAATGTATCTGTGACTAAACCAAAGACAGGTGTTCCATCTTCAATTAACGCGATCGTCCCATGTTTTAACTCACCTGCTGCAAAACCTTCTGTTTGGATATATGAAATTTCTTTTAATTTCAACGCAGCTTCCATTGAAACAAAATAATCCGCTCCACGACCAATGTAAAATGCATTACGTGTCGTCGCTAACAACTCTTTCATCGCCTGATCGATGGTTTCTTTTTCTGCAATAATCGTATCCATCGCATTTGCTGCGAATCCTAATTCTTGTACAATATCAAATTCGATTGCTTCTTTGCGGTTTAATTTCATTCCTAATGCTTTTCCTAAAAGATTCATCAACGTTACTTGTGCGGTATAGGCTTTAGTAGACGCCACTGCGATTTCTGGTCCAGCGTGCAATAATAACGTATAAGTTGCTTCACGTGATAAAGTTGAACCTGCAACGTTTGTAATCGTCAAAGCTGGTAAGTTCAATTCATTCACTTTCACCAATACTTGACGACTATCTGCAGTTTCTCCACTTTGTGTTAAGAAAATGAAAAATGGATTTTTAGATAGCATAGGCAAACGGTACCCGACTTCACTAGATACATGAAGTTCGACTGGAATCCCCGTCATCGTTTCAATCGCATGTTTCGCTGCCCATCCCGCATTATAACTTGTTCCACAAGCCACAACATAAATACGATCACTTTGGCTCATATGTTCTAATAACGCATCATCGATTGTTGTTTGACCATCTTCTGTAACATAAGTCTGTGCGAGACGACGTAAAACAGCTGGTTGTTCATCGATTTCTTTTAACATATAGAAAGGATACATTCCTTTTTCAGTATCCGCTGCATCTAACTCAGTCACAAAAGTTTCACGAGTCACAAGGTTTCCTACTTGGTCTTCAATCACGATCTCATCCGCGCGAACAAATACCATTTCACCATCGTTGATCTCTACAAAACGATTGGTTTGAGTCAACATTGCCATTGCATCACTACAAATGACGTTAAATCCATCTCCTAAACCAATCAATAATGGACTTTTATTTTTAGCTACATAGATCGTATCTTTATCTTCGCGATCGATCATAGCAAATGCGTATGATCCGTGGATCTCTTTTAATGCACGACGAAACGCATCGGCAGTCGACAATCCTTCTTTTTCAACGAAATAAGCGACTAAGTGAATCGCGATCTCCGTGTCAGTTTCTCCAATAAAATGATCTTCTACTAAAAACTTTGCTTTTAATTCATCGAAGTTTTCAATCACACCATTGTGGACCAATACAAAACGACCAGAAGTAGAGGTATGTGGATGGGCGTTGTGCTCACTAGGGACACCATGTGTCGCCCAGCGTGTATGCCCTATTCCCATTGTTCCATTTACTGTTTCATTTAATTTATCTTTTAAGTTTTGGATTTTTCCTTTTGATTTCACTAAGTGGTGATGTGTGCCATTTGTTAAAAAAACACCCGCTGAATCATATCCGCGGTATTCTAATTTATCTAAACCATATAATAAAATATCTTTTGTTTGTGGATTTCCGATTACTCCTACAATTCCGCACATTTGTTGAAAACCTTCTTTCATAATTGGTATACTCTATATTTATACCACAAAAAACTGTTTTTACAAGTTTTTAACCTATATTTTCTATTTTTTATTTAAAATGGTATATATCAATGATAACAATAAAAAAAGAGAACGACTATGCGCTCTCTTTTCCTTCTTCCATCAATTGATGTGTAAAGCCTTCTCCGATCACATTTTGTACTTCGTTGACAATAACAAAAGCCTCAGGATCGATGCGATTGATAATTTTTGTGACTGCAAGTAACTGTGGACGACTGATCACAATGTACAAGACCGGGCGTTCTTCCTTGGAATAATAGCCTTTAGCATCAAAAACTGTAATCCCGCGCTGAATCTCTTGATCGATCGTGTGTGCGATCTCTACGTGATGTTTTGAAATGATTGTAATCGCCTTTTTCGGATTAAACCCTTCAAGTAAATAATCCAAGACTTTAGTTGAAACATAAAGTGAAACAATTGTTAAGATCATACTCTCGATTCCAATAACAAACACCGAAATCAATACGACTAAAATATCGATGAATAGTAATGCATAACTCACATTCCAACCTAAAAACTTATTTAATATCTTAGCTACGATCGCACTTCCTGCAGTCGTCCCATTACCTAGCATGATCAGTCCCATTCCGGTTCCCATCAAAAATCCTGCGGCTATTGCAGCAACAATCCGTTGATCAGTATAAAAATGCCAGTCATGTGTCAGATTCAAGAAAAAAGACATAAATGCCATTGCAGCTAATGTATATAGTACTGTTGCTCGATCCAAAAATTTCCAACCAATCAATAACAAAATTCCATTTAAAACCAAATTGGTCCAAGCAGGTGCCCATTGATAAAGATAATATAAAATCATCGTAATTCCTGTGACTCCTCCTTCACCAAGATCATTACTAATCGCAAAATAGTTTACAGATACTGCGAAAATAAATGCACCAAGTAAAATTTGAATTACATTTCGAACAATAAGTTTCATTCTATCTCCTCCAAACTGACTATAAAAAAATAAGCAAGAGCATGAGCTCTTGCTTGACTTGCGTGGCGACGTCCTACTCTCACAAAGGGAAACCCTTCACTACAATCGGCGCTAAGAAGCTTAACTTCTGTGTTCGGCATGGGAACAGGTGTGTCCTTCTCGCTATCGCCACCACACTATTGAGTGATTCACTCAAAACTG
>NZ_JBSMXK010000019.1:0-42058 GCF_053761865.1 Enterococcus bulliens | reverse complement strand
TATCATGATTCGTCACGGTAGTGCATTGCTTTTAAACTAAAAAAGATCAAGAGGAAATAATCCTCTTGATCTCCAATAATTCTAAGATTTCTCTTCACCAACATCATTTGACAAAGAGCCAAAAAAACGTCCTCAGCATCAAAAGTGAGGACGTTTTTTTTAGATTGCTTTTTCTAAAATTGGACAAATACGATCTTGTTTTCCTAAAGGAAAATGTTTGATCCCGATTTTTTTAAATCCATGACGTTCGTAAAAACGAATGCCTGCATGATTTTTTTCATAAACAGTCAACCGTAAATAACGTTTTTGTTTTGTTTTAGCATAACGATTCGCTTCATCGAGTAATCGTTGCCCTAACCCTTTGTTTTGATAATCTTTGAGCAGATAGATCCGTTGAATCTCTATAGCATCTTTTTCATCATTGATTTTCATATAACCAATGAGTAATTGATGATCCTTAATACCAATAAATTTACTAGTTGACTGTGCTAATTCTACTGCCAATATTTCAGTTGTCAACTGTGTCTGTAAATATCCTTGCATATCAAGTGGATCTGCTCCAGCGATAAACGATTCATAAAAACTGATAACACTTACAACTTGTAAAGCATCTAGATCATCATGATCTAAATACGCTAGTGTGATTTGATTGTCCATCTAACTCCCCCTTTTGACACAGTATACTAAAAAATGAGTGCAGTTGTAAAACCCCCTAAAAGCTAGAACAGGTGTCTAGCATTTGGGGGAGCACTACATTTTGTATTCACTTTTTAGTTAGTTAGATTTGTCCCATTTGTCGCAATCACTTGTCTGTACCAGTCAAATGATTTTTTCTCATAACGATTTCCTGTACCGTTGCCTTCATCATCTAAGTCGACATAGATAAAACCATAACGTTTGCTCATTTCACCTGTCGAAGCGCTGACCAAATCGATACACCCCCATGGCGTATACCCCATAATATCCACACCATCAACGATTGCTGCGGCCATCGCCTCGATATGTTCGCGTAAATAATCAATACGATAATCATCTGCTACATAGAAGTTCTCGTCAACTTTATCGATCGCACCTAGACCATTTTCTACAATAAAGACCGGTTTTTCATAACGATTGTATAATTCATTTAACGCGATTCTCAGCCCAACTGGATCGATTTGCCACCCCCATTCACTCGCTTTTAAGAAAGGATTTTTTAGACCGGCAAGTAAGTTTCCACTTGCTTTTGCTGCTTCTTCATCCGTAATATCAACTACACTAGACATATAATAACTAAATCCAATATAATCAACTGGATAATCTTTTAATAACTCTAGTTCACCTTCTGCAATGTCTAACTCGCTGACATTGTATTTGTCAAAAATCCGTTTGGTGTAAGCTGGGTATTCTCCACGAACTTGAACATCCGCACAGAAAAAATTCATTTCTTGATTTTGTTCGATCGTTGCCATTTGATTGATTGGATTAGAATCCATACTATAGGTTGTTGCATAGATGATCATACAGCCAATTTGTAAATCCGGATTCAATTAGTGCCCGATTTTTACGGCCTTACTGCTGGCTACAAACTGATTATGCCATGCTTGGAAGACATTTTGATAATCACTAGCTCCAGTCGAATTTACCATTCCTTGACTCAAAGCTGGAAAATGGAAAGCTGAATTGATCTCATTAAATGTCATCCAATAGTTGACTTTACTATGGAATTTTTCTAACACCACTTTTGCATAACGTTCGTAAAAAGTAATCAATTCACGGTTTTTCCAACCACCGTATTCTTTTGCCAAATGTAGCGGCATTTCATAATGAGAAATCGTAATGACTGGTTCGATGCCATATTTAAGACATTCATCGATTACTTGTTCATAAAATGCCAGACCTTCTTTATTAGGTGTCAACTCATCCCCTTTAGGGAAAATGCGTGTCCACGCGATTGAAAAGCGATAGCATTTAAAGCCCATTTTTGCAAACAGAGCAATGTCTTCTTTGAAACGATGGTAATGATCGATCCCTCGATGATTCGGATAAACATATTGTGCTTCATCGATCGTCCAATCAAATGTATCACTACCTAGAACCTCAAGCCGAGTTTTTCCACCAGGCATAGCATCTGCTACGGATAATCCTTTACCGCCTTCTTGATATGCTCCTTCTAATTGGTTCGCTGCTGTAGCGCCACCCCATAAAAAACCTTTTGGAAATACTGATTTTGTCATATTGCCTCTACCTTTCTATTTTACAATCGTCAACAGATCTTCACCATTTAGAATCGTTTCTTGATCTAGATCTAATACATCGGTAAATTGTGCCGTGTTCGTAATCACGACTGGCGTTACCACTGGGTACCCTTGAGCTTTGATAAATTCAATATCAAAAGTGATTAATCGCTCACCTTTTTGGACATGGTCACCTTGTTTCACATGTGCTGTGAACCCTTTTCCTTCAAGTGCAACAGTGTCCATTCCAATATGCATCAAAATTTCAATTCCCTCAATCGTCGTCAATCCGACTGCATGTCCTGTTGGAAAAATCGTTGTGATCTCACCATCATAAGGAGCGTATAGTTCGCCGATCACAGGCTCGATGGCCACGCCTTTACCTAGTGCTTCAGAAGCAAAGACTTGGTCTTCGACTTTGCTTAAAGGCAACACTGTTCCTTTTAAAGGACTTGAAATCGTATAATGATGCGCATCACTTGTTGGATTGATTCGTGTATCTGTTACTTCATCTACTTTTGCTAATGGCGTTGTTGCCGCTACTTCTGGTTGATCTTCAAAACGTAACACCATCGTCAATACAAAAGCTAATACAAAAGCGACTGCAGCACCGATGGCAGCCCAAATGACACCATCTAAACTTTTAGTATCTTGAGGGATAAAACTTGGTAAGCTTAAAATACTCACTAATCCAAAGGCATAGTTTTGAACATGTGAAAAACCAATAATCGCCCCACCCACTGCACCACTGATACATGCTGCAATAAATGGTTTTTTAAGTGGTAATGTTACTCCGTACACAGTTGGTTCGGTGATCCCGAAAAATGCCGTGATAGTAGACGACATGGCTAATCCTTTTAATTTGGTATTTTTAGTCATAAAGAAGACCGCTACAGCTGCACCTGCTTGAGAAATAACAGCAGGTAGTAACATCGGTACCATCGAATCTGATCCGTATTGTGTTAAATTCAATAAAGCGATTGGTACAAAGCCCCAATGCATCCCAAACATTACAAAAACTTGCCATAAACCACCCATTACAGCACCAGCTACTAATGGACTTAGCCCGTAAATCGCACCATAGCCTTTACCTAACCAATCCCCTAAAATCGATCCAATCGGACCAATCGCAATAAATGTTAAAGGTGCCATGATCAAGAAGACCGCTACAGGAACACAAATAATTTGTAAAAAGTCCGGAACAACTTTTTTAAAGAAACGTTCTACGTAACTTTGAATAAATACAGCTAATAAAATCGGAATAACCGAAGATGTATATGCGCTTGCTCCGATAATGACTGGTAATCCTAAAAAGCTCAATGTTTGACCAGCAGAAGCGGTAATCGTTGGATAAACGAGTGCCATCGCTAACGCTAATGCCAAAAATTCATTGGTTTTAAATTTACGTGCAGCCGTTACGGCTAAAGCGACTGGTAAATAAGTAAAGAAACCATCTGCAATGGCAAACAAGACGATATAAACACCTGAAGTATCTGTCAACCAATTTAATGCTAAAGCGAGTGTTAGGAATCCTTTTAATACCCCAGCTCCTGCCATCGCACCTAAAAAAGGTGTGAAAATCGATGATACGATATCGATCAAACGCCCAAGTATCGTTTCGTTTTTGTCAGAATCTTCACCGGATGAACTACTTAAATTTGATTGGTCGATCAATTCACGATACACATCACTTACATGACTTCCGATCACGACTTGATATTGACCACCACTACGGACGACTTGGATCACATCTGGATCTTGCTTTAAGCGTTCTGTATCAGCTTTTTCTTCGTCTTTTAATTTAAAACGCAAACGTGTTGCACAATGGACGATACTGTTTACATTTCCCTTTCCTCCTACCGCATCTAGCACACGGCTTGCAATTTCTTGATTTTTCGACATAAGATATACTCCTTTTTTACTATTTTTTATAAACAAAAAACCCAAATTGAAAAAACACTAGTGCTGATGCATAGTTGTCTTTTCAATCTGGGTTTTGCCTGCCTAACCAGTCACAATCCATTCGATTGATTATTGTTGTTCCTGCACGACCCGTTCGATATGGATCGTTAAATAAATCATTTCCGATTCGCCAATTAGATGATCGTAACGCGTAATCAAAAAATCATTGATCCGCTGTACAGCCTGAAATGCCTTTGGATATTTTGATTGAATCAATGCAAATAAAAATTCATCTGTTTCTTCTGAAAGTTTATTTTCCAAATAGCGTTGGGCGAAGTATTGCAAATATGTCACGATTCTTTGATAACTTAGCGTTTCAGCATTAAGAGTGATTCCAAAATAACGACTGATGATTCTTAAGATATTGCGTACCATCTCCGTCGTTTCCATCGTAGTCGACATATCCGCATGCTTTTGTTGGGCATTCACGATATGAAACGCGATGAATCCGGCTTCTGATTCTGGTAATGTCACTGAAAAATAATCTGAGATTTTGGCTAAAGTATGTTGCGCAATCCGAAATTCTTTAGGATAAAACTTTTTTGTTTCAAAAAGTAGCGGATTTGGTAATTCGATTCCTTCTTTAGCTCGCATGATCGCATAATGCATATGGTCGGTCAAGTTTAAATAAATAGTTGGTGCTAGGGTCACTTGAAGTTCTTTTTCAGCATAATCAACAATTTTTTTGACTAATTCGATTTCCTCAGCCGGAACATCTTCAAACAATTGCTGAAACTGTTGACTCGTTACTGAATCTTTTAATACAAATTCTTTTTCGATCAAAGTATCCTCAACGACATCCCCTGATTTCTTTTGAAAAGCGATCCCTTTTCCCATACAAATCACTTCTTCACCGCGCTGATTTAACGAAGAAATCACATTATTGTTCAATACTCTTTCAATGATCATCTTGATCCTCCAATCAACATAAAAAAAAACCTAGAATCATCCCCATACAATTACACGAGATAACTCCGGTTTTGCCTGCCAAGCAGTAACAATCCTGATTACAAGAGCTATCTTAGCATAGATATTTTCCATATGCAAGCCTTTTCAGTGTTTTTTATGTTGCTTATTTTTTATTTATTAACGCTAAAATTCGGCATACTTGTTCCACTGTATAGGCTAAATTATCTGGACCATCTCTCAACGCTTCTTTAAGGGAAGTCGGCGCGGGTATAATGCTAAAGCAAGCAGTTATCCCTATTAGGTCAAAGTCTTTTTCTACACTTCCACCAAATGCTAAAATTGGAATCTGATGAGTTGTAAGGCGTTGGATTACTCCTGCAATCACTTTTCCCTTTTCTGTTTGGTAATCAATTTTTTCTTCTCCCGTGAAGACAATCGTATCTTTTGTTACGTAACGCTCTAGATTGACTTCATCTAACACCCAGTCGATGCCAGAAATTCTTCGACAACGTTCATTCACTAAATTTAACCCAAAAAGAATACCTCCGGCTGCGCCCATACCAGCAGTTTGTAAATAATCGTTATGTTTTTGATTAAACGTTTGAGCTAAACGAACCGTTTCTTTTTCTAATTGTAAAATCTCACTTGCTGTAGCTCCCTTTTGTTTAGCAAAGACATGTGCTGCTCCTTGGATACCACACAATGGATTTTCCACATCACTAGCTACGATAAATTCGAGATGCTTGATCCTTGGATCGATCGTTTCACTAGATAAAGTATCGATTTTAGATAATTGAAGTCGGCCATTTGGAATTTGAACGTGTTGTTTTGTAAAAAATCGAACACCCCACGCTTGTAAAATCCCAAATCCTAAATCGTGTGTTGCACTGCCTCCAACTGCTAAAATAATTTTTTTCGCACCTAATTTTACGGCTTCTAATACACACTGTCCTGTACCAAATGTTGTCGTAGTTAACGGTGTTCGTTTCACTTTAGCTACAAGTTCCAGTCCACTCGTTTGTGCCAATTCTAAAACAGCTGTTTTGGTTTTTTGATTATATAGAAATGTTGCAGGTACTACTTCATCAAAGAATGGTCCCATCACATGCCGCGTCACTTTTTCATAATCCGCATGTTCACTAATAACATCTAGCGTTCCTTCCCCGCCATCTGCTAGAGGAACATGATGGATAGTAGCATCAGGAAAAACCTGACGAATCCCCTTTGACATTGCAACAACTGCTTCTTTTGCCGTCATGCTTTCTTTGAATGAATCTGGTGCTAAGATAAATGTTTGGCTCATTCTCTTCACCCCTTTCTTATTAGTGTACTACAAATTTGCATAAAAAAAGAGGTTCCCTATTAAGATAGGTTCCCTCTTTGATTTATTTTGTTTTTTGAAACATCACTTGACGATATTCATGAATCGTTCCAATCGTAAAGATGGCGATTCCTAGCCAAATAAAGGTGAAAACAAACCATTTGTGTGGGTCAAATGCTTCATGTAAAAAGAAGACAGCTACAATCAGTTGCATTGTGGGATTGATATACTGAATGAAACTCAATGTCACAAAATCAACATTTTTTGCCGCCACAGTAAATAAAAGTAAAGGTACAGCAGTCACAATACCACTTAATACTAAAAGTACCATCACAAGAGGCGAATAAGACCAAAATGATATGTCCGTGAAAAAGAATAAATAGACCAGTCCAAAAGGCACGCACATAATCGTTTCTAGCATTAAGGAAAAACTCGCAGGCAATTGGATTTTCTTTTTAATGACTCCGTACAAACAAAAAGCTGTAGCTAAGATCAATGTATTGATTGGAAGCGACCCTGTTTGAATCGTGAACCAAACCACACCAATCGCTGCAAATAAAATAGCGAGAACACTCGTCTTCGTCAATGGTTCTTTAAAAAAGATCAATGCGATCGCTACATTAAACAAAGGCATAATATAATACCCTAAACTAGCCTCAGTCGCTTGACCATGACCGACCATGTAAATATAGGTCCCCCAATTGACTGCAATCAAAAAAGAAGCTAAGGCAACCCAAATGATTTTTTTAGACTGAATCAATGTATTGACTGCTAAGAAAAAGGCACGCCAATCACGTTGAACCGTTAAAATAAGTGCCATAAATACAAGTGAAAATACAAAACGATAGGCTAAAATATCTAATGCTGGGACGATAGCCAACAGCGCCCAAAATAATCCTAACACACCCCAAAATAAATAGGATACTAATCCACTTAGAATCCCGACTGATTTTTCTTCCATTGATATCCTCCAATCTCTTCTAAAGTTAGCATAACACGTTAAATTTAGAAAATCTCTATTTTTCTAATTTGATGTGTAAAATATGCTTTTAAAAAAAGAAGAGCGACAGAAATCTGTCACTCTTCTTAAAAATGATTGAACCATATTCTATTGACGAATCATATAATCGAAAGCACCTAGCGCAGCTGTCGCACCAGATCCCATTGAAATAATGATTTGTTTATAAGCACTATCGGTACAATCACCGGCAGCGAAGATACCTGGTACACTTGTTTGACCAAATTTATCCACTACCAATTCTCCCATACGTGTTTTTTCAAATCGTTCATCTAAAAATTCTGTATTGGGAACCAAGCCGATTTGAACAAATACACCAGCTAAATCAACTTGATGTTCTTCGTTCGTTTCACGATCGATATACGTCAATGCATGAACTTTCGAATCACCTAAGATCGCTTTCGTTTGTGCGTTTTTGATGACCGTAACATTTGGTAAACTCGCTACACGTTCTTGTAAAACTGAATCAGCTTTTAGTTCTGGTAAGAATTCTAATACCGTAACATGACTAGATAGACCGGCTAAGTCGATGGCAGCTTCGATTCCAGAGTTTCCGCCACCAATCACGGCAACATCTTTTCCAGCAAATAAAGGACCGTCACAGTGTGGACAATAGGCGACTCCTTTATTTTTAAATTCTGCTTCACCAGGAACATTAACATTGCGCCAACGCGCACCTGTTGCTAGAATCACAACTTTTGCTTTTAAAATTGCACCATTGTCTAATTCAACAACCTTAAGACCAGCATCTTCTTGAATATCGATCACACGTCTTGTTTTGATGATATCGATTGGATAAGTTTTTGCGTGTTCTTCTAGTGAAATCGCTAATTTTTCTCCTTCAGTGTAAGGTGTTCCAATCAAATTTTCGATCCCAACAGTTTCTAAAACTTGACCACCAAAGCGTTCTGCAACGATTCCTGTGCGAATTCCTTTACGCGAAGCATAAATTGCAGCACTCACTCCAGCAGGACCTGCTCCAACAACCAAAACATCAAATGGTTCTTTAGCAGATAGCTCTTCATGATCTGATTCACCGATTGCTAATTTGTCTAAAATTTGTTCAATCGACATCCGACCACTATCAAACTCTTCGCCATTCAAGAAAACAGTCGGTACTGCCATGATTCCTTTTGCATCGACTACCTCTTTAAACATTCCACCTTCAACCATCGTATGAGAAACATGTTCGCTTAAGACACTCATGATATTCAAGGCTTGCACGACATCTGGACAGTTATGACATGTCAAACTTACAAATGTCTCAAAATGTAACGGGCGATCGATTTGTTTGATTTTTTTGATCACATCTTCATCGACCTTAGGTGCACGACCACTCACTTGTAATAAAGCTAATACAAATGACGTGAACTCATGACCTAAAGGAACTCCAGCAAAAATGACGCCTGATTCTTTTCCTGGCTGGTCTAAACGAAAGCTTGGTGTATAGTCCAGTTTTGCTTCAACGAAAGTCAAGCGATCAGACATCGCCACGATTTCTTCGATAAATGCACGTACTTCAGTCGACTCTTGTTGATCATCTAAACTTGCTGTAAAGACGACATCATTTTCTAAAAGGGCTAGATATTGAACAAGTTGTTCTTTGATATCTAAATCTAAACTCATAGTGTCCCTCCTTAAATTTTACCTACTAAATCTAAGCTAGGTTTCAATGTTTCTGTACCTTCTTTCCATTTAGCCGGGCAAACTTCACCTGGATGGGTACGTACATATTTCGCAGCTTTTACTTTATCGATGTAGTGACTTGCATCACGTCCGATACCATCTGCATTGATCTCAACAGTTTGAACGACACCGTCTGGATCGATCAAGAATGTACCACGTTGAGCAGCACCTTCTTCTTCATCTAATACATCAAAAATACGAGAGATACGGTGATTTGGATCCCCGATCATCGTATAGGTAATTTTACCAATAGCTTCTGAATGATCATGCCAAGCTTTATGAGTAAAATGCGTATCTGTTGATACTGAGTATACTTCTACTCCTAATTCTTTTAATGTCGCATATTGATCTTGTAAGTCTTCTAATTCAGTTGGACAAACAAATGTGAAGTCAGCTGGGTAAAAACAAAATAGACTCCATTGTCCTTTTAAATCTTCTGAACTCACTTCTACAAAATCACCATTTCTAAATGCTTGAGCTTGAAATGCTTCGACTTCTTTTCCAATTAATGACATGGATCATTCCTCCTAAAAATTTTAAAATTGTAATTTTATTTACAATAATCATTATTATATTAAATTGATTATAAGTCAACCTTTATGAAACAAGAATTGAAAGATAAAGGGCATTTTTTATTTATTCACTAATTGTTTATTTTCAATTATCATTGCTAAATGAAAATGGGCTCTTCTGATTAAAAGAAAAAAACCAGAACAGATGGACATTTTCACTTCCCTCATTCTGGTTTTTATCTAGTGCTTAAGACACCAAGATTAAATAAGTACTATTGCTCATTCTTAGCTGACGTAATTAAGGAAATTCGACATCGATAGAACCATCTTCGTCTGGAACTAATTCAGAAAGCAGCATATTTTTCAATATTTGAACGGAAACTTCTTGTTTCATTTGTTCAAAAGAACGTTTAGCCTCTACCTGAAATTCATAAATAGGACGGTGTTGTCCCCAGTTACGGCCATTGACGACCACTTTTAACTGTTGTAAATTATCTGATTGCTCGATCCATTGTTGATCGAGTGCTTTTAATAAAATCAAACGTTTAAAATAAATTTGTTGGTATAAATTATCTAACGGCGCTATTGCAACAGCCAAACGTTCCCGAATCAATTCGATCAAAAATTCTCTTACGTTTTTTTTATTCAACTCGCCTAAATCAAGTACGCGTTGAGGGTCAAAATCATAGTCGATCGTATTAAAAATAAAATCAGTTAATGTTTCTGAATTTAGATTTGCAGCATCTTTACAATAATTTACAATAGCTTGATTAAACGAGTAATGGATAAATTTATCTAATTCTTCAAGTAAAGCAGACATGATCTTATTTCGTGTTTTATAAACAGTATCACGCTGAATCGTAATAATTTCATCAAACTCTAACGTGTTTCGACGTGCAGCCACTTCTTGATTTTTACGGATTGCTTGTGATTTATCAATAACTCTACGATATTTACGCTCGCTCAACGAAACATTTTCAGCTATTTTTCCTTCGTCTAATTCTTCTAACATCTCTTGACGTTTGTGGTTAGCCCATTTTGGCGCACTTTCCACTACGATACGATCCTCTAGTGAAACGTAAAAGATACTATCACCTGGATCACCTTGACGGCCAGAACGTCCGCGAAGTTGATTGTCGATACGGTCACTAGTCATGCGTTCTGTCCCTATTACAAATAGTCCGCCTTGTTTTTTCGATCGACTATCCAATTTGATATCAGTACCGCGACCAGCCATTGAAGTTGCTACAGTTACAGCTCCATGTTTTCCAGCTTCTGAGATGATCCAAGATTCTCTAGAAGCCGTTGTCGCGTTTAATAGATTATGAGGAATTCCATTTTGCAGTAAAATTAATGAATACAATGTCGACATTGAAACAGAACCCGCTTCAATTAAGATCGGACGATCCACTAGTAATGCATCTTTCACTGCTTCTAGTGAGGCCATGATCTTAGCGCGATTAGTTAAAAATACTAAATCTGGATGATCGATTCGATTGATTGGTTTATTCGTAGGTACTTTGACAACATCCAAATTATACGTTTCCCGAAATTCATCTGCATCGGTTAACGCAGTCCCAGTCATTCCTGAAATGATAGCAAATTTTCGGAATAGATTTTGATACGTGATCGATCCCATCGAGCGCGTTTCTTTGGTGATCACTAAATTTTCTTTCGCTTCTAAAGCCTGATGCAGACCTGCTTGTAATTTCGTTCCCGCTAACTTACGACCATTTGTTTCATCTAATAATACGATTTCCCCATCATCGACTACGTAATCACGATTGATATGTAAAATGTAGTTTGCTCGTAACGCGATAACCAAATGACGATACAAATCGCGCCATTCTTCACTTAAAATATGCTCGACTCCAAAGTATTCTTCAGCCTTTTTGATCCCTGTTTCTGTAAACCAGACTGATTTTTGATTTTCACTAAGCTGATAATCTTCTTCTTCAACAATTCCTTGAACAAACCAGTTTGCCAAAGAATAAAAATTCGATTGAACTTTTGGTGCCCCGGAAATCACTAGAGGAGTCTGTGCCATATCTAATAAAATCGCATCGATTTCATCAATCAAGACATAATTAAATTGATTGATGAATTGTTTTTCAACCGTTACAGCTAGATTATCAAACAAATAATCAAAACCTAATGCACTATTTGTGGTGTACACAATATCCGCATTGTATACCACTTCTTTATCGATTTCTTCATCTTCAAATTCAGGAACGCCGATTTCAACCGACAATCCTAAAAATTGGTAGATTTTTCCCATTTCTTGCGCATCCCGTCTAGCTAAGTACGGATTTGACGTAATCAAAAAATTCCCTTTCCCTCTTAGCCCATGAAGGTATAATGGCATCGTCGCAGTCAAAGTTTTGCCTTCACCTGTTTTCATTTCTGCTACATTTCCAAAAAACAAAGCTACAGCACCTAATATTTGGACGAAGTAGGGTTTCATCCCTAATAAACGGCGGTTTGTTTCAACTACTACCGCATAGGCGGGTATCAATAAACTTTCTAACTTAGCTCCTTGTTCCAGTCGTTCCCGAAAGTTCAAGGTTTGTGCTTGCAGTTCATCATCGCTCATTTGTTGATACGTATCTGCCAACGCAATAATTTTATGGGCGATTTTTTCATATCGTTTAAACTTTCGATTTTTCATCCTTATCACTCATTTCAACGAAGTAAACATATGGTAATTGGTGCTAGTCGCCTTTTTCTGACTCTTTTAATACACCTTTTGCTTGAAAGCTATCCAGTTCTTGGATCTGTTCGCGCAGTGCTTGATTGGCAAATAGATCAAACACGATTTTACCTTCTGCTGCTTTCAATCGGATTTTTTCGGACGCAACAAGCGGAATACCTTCTTTTGTGACTAAACGCTCTCCTTTTTTGTTGACTAAGGTGATCGTAAAGACATACGATTTATTACGATCCAGTTTTTCAAAAGGAAACTCGCCTTGATAGATTTGACTTTGATCAAAATCATCTGTCTTTTGTGACAATTGATACTCCTTAGTCACGACTTTCGTTTTCATCGTTAATTCTGCTTGCTCGATAGGTACCGTTGATTCAGTCGTCTTTTGAGTCACACTTGTCTGTCGATAATCCACAGCTTGTTGTAAATAGTAAATCCCAAAGATAAATAAGCCTAATACTACAATAATCATAAACAAACGTTTCATAATACTTGATCCTTAACGATCATCTTCCATATTTAAAGACAACTCATTTAAAACATCTAGTTGTTCTTTTAATATAGCATCAAGATCAAGTGAACTTTCTTCCGTCATAAAATCATCTGTTGCATCAGAGCTAATAGCTTGTGTGCTTGATTCTTCAGCAAAATAATCGACATCTTGATTGTTGTCATATTGTTGTTCACTCAACTGGGCTGAACTAGAGTCAGATATATACGCTTGTCTTGATGGCTCTTCATTTACAGATTCAAATAGTGGTTCTTGCGCTTTAGTTTGCACGGTTTCATCGGTTGCAAACTCTAAATCGCTTTGGCCGTTCCACATAATTTCACCAAATAGATATTCTCCTTTAGAACAAACATTATCCATTTTTTTACAGAATAATCCTACCGTTTCTAAGGCAAGATCAACTTGTTTCTGGTTGATCACTTCTGCTTGGATATCACGTATTAAGATGCTATCTGCATACTGTACATCGTTGTCTTTTTTCAAATAAGATAAAACTTTTTTCGTTTCTTCAACAAATTCTGCACGAACAAATGGTGTAAGATCGATCGTATTTTGACCGTTTACTTTTAATACAAATTCACTTCTTCTGGCAGCAGTCGTGATCAAATTATATACGATTTCACTATTGATTTGAAATGGACGTTCTCCTTTTCGCAAACAACTTGTACGATATTCTTGAACGACACGGTCTGCTAAAGCAATCAAACCTGTCGAAATGTAATCACTTTTGATGACTTCCCCATCTTCATAGACATCGCAACATAAATAATGGTCGCTTAAATCAAGTACGTAAGACAAACCATCTAAAAAGTTCATTTCTTCCATATCGACATCGACTTTAGTATGGTTATCTTCTAAAATAGCACATAGTGTTCTTGGGATCATCGTTACATCTTCAACTATGATCGTATAAGTTTCACCATCGACCATTGTGTGAAATTCACCAGTAAATGCTTGTTCGATTGCTGCTAAATCATCTGTACTCTTAGTTGAAACACCAATACATAATGAACAAGCAAATGTATTTGAATATTTCGCATCGAACAATTCTTGTTTGTCAGCTACTAAATACGACAAAATCGTTTTGATAAAAGCACGTGTTTCAGGCCCTTTTAGATTTTTTAAAACATTCCCAAATGTTTCATACGCTTTAGGACGACGGCTATATAAATGATTGATTCCCCAATCGATAGCATTCAAGCTATCTTTCAATTGAATCCGTTTTCCATGATCGCCACCTAATTTATCACGAAACAAAACGGCTTTCCAGTTGTTTTTCTTTACGGAAGAGTAACTTGCGCTTAATACCTTGTGATACCCATTTGCTACAATTCCTACTCGATATTCATCAATATCTAATCCGATAATATGTTTCACGTATAGTTTCCTCCTGTATTACAACACTATTTTAGCGAAAACGATCACTGATCCGTAAAGATAATTGTTGTAGTTGATTTTCTTGTGTAGCTAGCTTTGTTTTGATCGTCGTTACTTGTGTCAAAATAGAGACCGTATCTTTTTTTTCTATCAGTCTACCTTCTAGATATGCAAGTTGTTTCTCAATTGTATCATAGGTTTCGTTGAAAGATTGAAAAAGACGTTGAAGCGTCAAAATTTCTTGATAAGACACTTTCGAGTATTGTTTTATTTGTTCTAAAAATTTATATAGACTTTTATACTGCTGATCTCTAATTTGGATTAATTCATCGATCTCGTTCACTAAATGGTTGATGGCTTCGTTAGTTGAATCAATCCGCATCCAAATGACTCCCTTCTTCCTTTGATTCGAGTGCAATCAGTTCAGCAGATAATAAACTTTTTCGTGTAAATAGACCGTTAGTTAGTTGCTTACTGATTACTATAGCTATTTTTTTTAATTTATATAGTGACTCATTAGTTCTTTCAAACTAATTTTATTGTATTAAAAAACGATACTTTTTTGATTATCAGTTTATTCACTATATATGTTGCAGTATTTTTCATTTCCTATGACTAATTCATGATAGCAGTAATCAATGAATAAACTAGAGAACCTAAAATCAAAACGGACATAGTGATCGCTAAGACAACTGTGATCGCTTTATTTTTTTTGGTACTTTTTTGAGAGTGATCTTTCGCACGTTTGGTTTCTGATGCGAAAATGGTTTGAATCTCTTCATCTAATTGTTTGTTCTGTTTCAAGACCGTTCACCTTCTTTATATCTCTACTATAGAAATTAGAGAGTCGAATGTGTTGATTCACTTAAAAACATCTCTTGAGCACTTAAGATTTGATCATGGACATCGACAGTTTCACTTGTCACAGCGACATCGATCGTCTCTGTACTTGAATCTGATTCACTTAAATCGGCCGTTAATGACACCTCTTCGACCACTTCTTGATCAATCGTAGAATCCGGTAAAGACTCTACTACTTCCGTTTCAATGTCTTGTTCTGCTTTTGAAACTTCAGAAAAAACCTGTTTTACTTGTTCCAAATGTTCATCTTGATCTGCTAATTTGCCGATCAACGATTCTAACATTTGTGTGCTCTCAGCTAATAAGTAATCTTTCATAATCTTATTTTCAATGTCATAAGCACTTTTTAGAGTCGTATATAACGATTTTAATTCTGCTTCATTTGTTTGGTATTGTGTATAATGTGTTGTAAATTGTGTTTTTAATTCTTGTAATTGTTGTGTGGTGACGTGTGTTTTACTTGCTGCAACTTCTTTGATTTTGGTATGAACGAGCGTCATTTGTTTGATTTCTGCTTGTTGTTTTTCTGTCAGAACTTCTGCTTGTTGCAATTCTTGATCGAAATTTAATACGGATTGTGGATTTTCAGCTACTAGTTGTTGCATTTGTCCAAAGATTTCTTTTGCTGCTTCGTTTGTCATAATAAACTCCTCCTAATTGTTTTCTACATCGATTTTTTGTAAGTTTACGCCGGTCGCTTTTAGTTGTTCATAGTATTCTTGCTTCATTTTGACACGATGGACATAAGCGATTTTATTTTCTAAAATCGATCTTAAATTCCCTTTAATTTGACCATCTTCACCAATCGGTTCTTCCATTAAGCGCAAAATATTATAAGAAGTCGTTTTTTCTAGTGCAAATAATTCCATTCCTAGATATGAGATCGTCACTGTGTCTTCTGGATTGACTACTTTAGCTAGTTGTGCCGCGATAAATTGGGCTAACGTTTGATAACGTTCACGGATGGATAAGGTTTCTGGGTCGCGAATCGTAATAAAATTGATTTGGCCTTGATAAAAATAATAGGTCACGATTGGTTGCTCATGATCATTTAAAAATTGGATCTCTTGTACTTGGTTTTTATCATAAAAAATATGACTATAGACTTTTCCGTCACCACTGTATTCTTCCACAAAATCTAATGATCGATCAGCATGGAAGTAACGCACTTCTCGAACATGACGTCTTGTTTGTGGGTATAAGAACACCTTACCAATTTCAGAACCATCGTACAAAATCGAAATACTCCGATTTTCGTTCATAAAAATTTCTGCATTTTTTACTGTTGGTACTTGGTTGAAAAATAAAAACGTCTCTGGATCAAAGCTACGATTGGTTAACTCATCCAACAAATTGATCCCCGTTACGTCAAGTCGTCGTAACACGGTTTGAAAATCGGGCATTGGTGAAATCGATAAAATCTTAGTATGCGGCTGTTGTAACTGTTCTTTTTGTTTTTCCCAAATCTCACCGTTTGGTCTAATCACGGTCATCAACTCATAATTCATCGATCAACACTCTCCATTTCTCTGCAATTACTGAGTCTTGAAACGCTTCAACAGAAGTTCGCGTTTTATCTTGGTAAACTTGATTAGGTGCACTACATAATTTTTGGATTCCTTCAGCTAAGCAAAAAATACTAAAGGTCGCATCTGTGCGCGAAAAGTCACACAAGTATCCATTGACACCATCTTTGACTAACTCTAACGCTCCAAATCTTGCCTTAAAGGTAACAATCGGTAATCCTGCATTCAGTGCTTCAATATAAGTCAGTCCAAATCCTTCTGAATAAGATCCAGAGATGAAGGCATCATATTGAGGATAGACGGTATCTAATGTATTGGAATGTCCCTTAAGTTTGATATAGTCACCAGCATCTAATTCGTCGATTGTCTTTTTGATAACTTGGTCTTCTGAACCTTGACCATAGATATCTAGTGACAAATCCGGGAATTGCTCACGAGCCTGAACTAACGCACGCACTACGATATCGATATGTTTTTCTGAAGCCAGACGTGAGACCGTAATAAATTTTTTCGGATAACTGTTAGCCTCTCTAGCAATAATCGGTTGCTCTTTATTGTCTCGAATCCCACCGACCGGGATCGTTTGAATCTTATCTGTAGCCTCTGGAAAATCTTTTAGTAAATCTTCTCGTTGTAGATTAGTGGCCACGATAATTCGATCGAGTTGATCCGTATGTGTCAAGGCATATTCATAGTAGTTGTTCCACAAAGGATGCGAGATAACATCGCGATCAGACAAATGATCTGCGTGGACAATCTGGATCAGTTTAACATTTTTTGGAAGATATCCCATCAATGCCGCTAGAGTTTCTTCTCCTCGATCAACAAAGAAACTTTCAACATCATCAAAAAACGTCGTTAGATATTGAAAGAAGAAGCGTTGTAGTAATACCTCGTTTGCAAAAAACAAGTGCTCTTGATGAAAATCAAATAAATGGATATTCGTCATCACACGACCGCGATCAGGATCATTGATATAAGAAAACATCACTTTGCGTTTTTGTGTTTTTGCTTCGAATAATTCAATCCGATAAGTAGACACAAGTAGCATATCTTTTTGTTTTGGACTTTTGGATTTCTCCATATGTTCCACAATAATCATTCCTGATTTAGTATGGATCGTCTTGATTCGATGCGTCTTTGTTTCATCGATCATGATCTCTTCTTTGAATGTAAATGGATCGATCGTCTCGCGTGTTAAATAGCGATCTCCGAAGACAAAAAATTCCCACATATTCAACACATCTCGTTCTGCTAATTGCCAAGATTCCATTGCTTCATGTAGATTTTTTATCAATTCAACAAAAATAAATTTGTACGACAATCCCGCCTGATCAAAACGCTTTGCTCGATAAAATTGCGCATGTTCAACGCCAGAATTCCCAATACCCATCGCTTTATTTACAAAAAAATGCATCACAATCGCCCTACTTTCCTTTACTATTTTCTAATAAAAAGTGTTGTAATACTTGGATCGACACTTGCATCTCATCTAATTTTTGGTCTAAATAGGCTAATCCTTGTACTTCTCGTGGTTCTGTCATCATTTTTTTACCTAAAAGAAAATTCATAATGCGCGGGATCGCATAGACCTCAGATGGCAAGTTGTAATAGCCAATTTCTTTAGTGATCGAAAAAGTCAATTCTCGTAGATTTTTTTTAACTAAAATCGTATAGATCGCTTTGCTCAATACGAGCATATCGAGTTCTTTTTCAGGATCAATCAGACAAAAAAGATAGTCTGAATCCGTCGTAAAGTGTAAATGTTGCACTTGATTTTTCTTTAGTAAAAAGATCAATTGGATACTCGATGTTTGCGACAAACGATTTGGATAATACCATAAATCGGTTTTTCTGCGATCTTGTTGTTCGTAAAGTTCATATAAATCGAGTTCCGTAATGACTAATTGATAGAAAATAATTTGCTGATGATGCTTATTGATCAATTGGATTTCGTAATGTACAGCTTTTTCAGGAAAAGTAAAGGCTTCTGTAAGTTGTGAGAAAAACAATTCTTCGACCATGGTGTTGTACCGATCAAAAAACAGTATTTTCACTTGGATCGCACTCGTCTCAGAAAGCTCTAGTTGAACTTGAAGCTGGTATTTTTTATTTGGCTCCAAAATCGGTAAATATGGAGTATTTCGACTAAGTTGGAAATTTCTTTGCGAATACCAGCTTTTAATACACAAACTTGGAGGCATAAGTGGAGCCGAATAGGTGACAGCACCATTTTGTTCAAAAGAGATCGTGGCGCCATAATTATAATTGTCTTGTAGGATATTGCCCCATTTTACGATATATTGACTACTCACTTAATTCCCTCCCTTATTGGTATATTCGCGATGAAATTGAGTCTCTAGAATATTATAGTATTGTTTGACAAACCAACGGACGATACCTTGTGTATTGTCATTATGCCGTCCAACTAAGCCTTTATGTAACACTTTTGACAATGGAAACTTTTGTTTTAAGAAGGTATACACTTGTGCAAAAATCTTATCATCATAGTCATCTTGTTTCATATAAGCAAAAACAAACATTGTATGCTGATAATCACCAGCTTGAAATTTTTCAAACAATTTTGCATCAAATGCCAATGCTTTTTCTACAGTAACGTCGCCAGTATTCATCAACAGCGTATCCAGTGAAGTCGCAAAGGTATCCGAACGTTTGATTCGTTCATTTAACGCCACTGTTCCTAAACTCATCATTGGTTTACCCACAATCACAGCTTTTGGTAACAGATCGCTTGCATAATAAAGGGCACCAAAAGTCCCCATCGACAACCCAGAAAGCACTAAATCTTGAGCAGAAAATCCAAGATAATTCAATTTTTTTTGAATGATGTCGATCAATTGTTGTTCAAGTTCATCACTACCTAGGTAAAAATTTCCACCTTCGATTCTAGGGTCAGAAATCAATAGATAAGGAGAGCCAAATGCTTCCATCATATTTTTCCCCTCAAACCCTTCTGCAGTTCGATAACCTGAAAAATATACAGCTAATGGTGGCTTAAAATCAGCTGGTTCAAAGTAATAGCCAATCTCCATGCCTAAATTTTGCTTATCTTGAATACTTTTTCCACCAGGAATCATATAGCTTTGATCCGCAAAGGTATTGCGTACGTGCAAATGGGCAACTTTGATCGTTCCTTGACCTTTCGCAAACAACGCAAAATTTAAATACATCTCTTCATCCGCTTCATTATAAAAACATGCTACTTTTTGTGTGGCTAAGTCATCTGCAGTAAAGACAAATTCTTTTTCAAACATCACGCTATTTTTGCGAATAAAATACACTTCCAATAAAAAATCTGTCTCGACTTGATCGTGTTGGATCTCTAAATAAGCCTCCAACCATTGTTTGGCTTCAATTAAATCTGTCATACGCCAAGACAATAATTGTGTGAATTCATCTCCAAAATGACCTGATAGAGCTAATTGTGTATGCCCTTTTTTAATCACTTTTCCTTGAAAACGTGAAGCGACCTTAATATAGTCCATTTCGAGCTTACGCCCATAGACGATTTCGGCATATTGCTTTTCCATAAACTCAATCATCGTCACAGCATCATTAAAATCAAATGCATAGGCGCCTTTCGCTGCTAATATATAGGAAATCGAACTGAGTAACTCCGTTTGATGTGAATACATCAAGCGATAAGAAGGTAACGTAAGCAACGCTTCTTTTTGGGTCAAAATCGTTGCTTCTTTAGAGAAGATAAAAATCGCTTTACGATACTTTGGATTTAGTGTTTTATTTTTTAACCACAGGTGAACCGCACTCTCTTGATCTTGATCCATATCGTAGTTTGCTGGAAGAATGATTGGATCAAATTGTTCAGGTAGATGTGTAAGAAAAGCCTCTATCTGTTCACCAAAATAAACCACTTTAAGTTTCTTTTTCACACTCATCAAATAGTATTCTCCATTTCTTGAGCAAATTATGTGAGCTGTTCGTCTCAATCATTGCTACACTTTCGACCAACACTTCATTCCAATTTTTTAGGCCATCCATATAAAATGGTAAAACTTCTGCTAATTCTGTAATTTGGTCAACAATATAACCATTTCTCAAATGCTCTACATAGTCAGATGACTCTTTTAAAATCAAAGGAATCCCTGCATTCACAGCAAAAGACTGCTTTTGCAATTGCATCTGTTCATTTAAATCGATATAGACACGAGTAGTCGCTAGTACCGCTTGAACCTCTTCAATATTGGGTTGGATCTTAAATTCAATGCGTGCATAGGTTTCTGCAGCTTGAACATACTGGCGCCAGATCGGTAAGGTCTTTAATTCTTTTACGGCATCATCTTGAGCTTTTGAAAGCGTACGTCCATTTTTAGCTTCCAAATAATCGACGACTTGTTGATATTCTTTTGATTGGCTATCGATATTGAAATAGTTATCGATCAATCGTTGCTGTAATTGCTCGACTCGCAATTGTTGTTCGTGATCATTTATTTCAATCATGACTGCATATAAACTTTCTTTTAGTAATAAATTTGTCAATAACTGTACTAAAAATTCTTCTTCTTCAAAAGGATGTCGATTTCGCCAATACATCACTAAATGCTCGACCGAATTACTATTTCCTAAGTTTAATCGAGTGGGATACATTGGAATATCTAATATTTTAGCCATTGATTTAGGCCATTGACGTTGAGTTACCACTAGTTGGTCACGCTTTTTGGCGGCATCTGTCACGATAAACCGACTTTTCAAAAATAAAATTTCCTGTTCTGCTAATGAGTATTCATGGATATTTTGTTCGTTTGTTAAAATCGTCAAAATCGGATGGCTGCTCTTTACACGATCAAGTACTTCTAGTCCTAAAGGCCAGACATCGATCAACAACGGCTCAAGCGCCACAGTGATCAACTGACGATTGATACATTCTGCAAAAATTTCAGCAAATGTACGATATCGTTCAACAGTCAATCTTAATTCTTGATGATGATACAGTTCGATGATCGGATCTTCACCAAAAGATTCTGTCATCACCATCTTTCCTAGTGGATTGTAATATTCTTGTTTTACTTTATCCATATGATCATCAAAATAAATAATAGAAGATAAAAAACCGCGATCATCATAAATTTCAGTTCGTTTTTTCTCTGTCAGATATTCGACTTGCCGTATAAAACCATGTTTTTCAAAACGAACATAGCCAAATGGTTGCTGCTGTCGAATCAAAGTGATCCCAAAGGGTGTATAAATTTGATCGACATCTTCTGGAAACTGTAGATCTTCTATCGTAATGGGAAAACCCGATTTTCGATCGACTTGTTGTAAAAAGTCAAATAACGATAATGAGTTGACTTGTTGTAATTGATACTCATTTAATACATAGCGTAAGAACGGTAAGTACTCGATCGATATCAAATTGACCGGCACTTGATTTTCTTTGAATAAATTCAATATGTTAAGCACTCGATCTTCATCTAATTTTTCTTCTTTATTTTTCCAATGCGGTATAAAATAAACCATTTTTTCTCACCTCATTTTTATTCGAATAAGCGATATTCTTTTTTCGAATAGACAAATCGAATTTCTTGTACAAGCGTATCTAAGATAATGATCAACATAAACAAACTACCAAAATAAAAAGCTAGATTTGAAATAAAAGGTGAGCGAAGTCCAATAAACATTGGAATCAACGAGATAAGTACTAGATATGCATTTCCTACAAAAGCAATCCGTGTCAATTTTTCTCGGATATATTTCTCTGTCTTTTCACCAGGTGGTACGTTTAAAATATAATCACCCGATTCTTTCAGGTTTTTAGCAATATCATTTGGTCGAATATTAATAAAACTAAAGCCCCAACCAAGTAGATAAAGTACGACTCCATACATAATACTTCCTTGGATCGTATTGAATGAAAAATAAGTCGTAATAAAATTGGAGAACCATGTGTCATTCCATTTTTCATTTAATAAAATAAGTTGTGGCATTGAAAATACGGTCACAGCAAACATGAACGGCATCGCGCCTGCTGGAAGAAGTCTAATCGGAATATACGAATGTTTTGATACTGTATCCAAACCTGTGCGCTCAATCACAATCCGATATTCAGAATGATAGAGATACATCGTTAAATAAATAAAAAGTAAGGTAATCACGATTAAAGCGATAATAAACTGATTGTTAAACGCTACTGTAGCCGTTTGACCAGAAATCAACATCGAAGGAATATTGGCCATCAAGCCTGGTAAAATAAACAAACTTTGTCCGCCGATTCCTTTAGTGATATTGATATCAGCTAACCAAGCAATAAATAGCCCACCTGTAGTTAATAATAAAACCCCAGCAAGTAAGGCCCTAGTATCACCTGCTAAAAATGAGGTAGGTTCCACTGAAGATTTGAATCGAAAAACGAGCGCGATACTTTGAAGAATAGTAAATACTAGCGTTAATGCTCGTTGAATGTAGCCTACTTGCTTTGTCGAAAAGTTATTGACGCGTTCTTCGTCAATCATACTGATCGTCGTCCAAATAATCAGTGCTGTCATATAAGGACCCATTCCTAATGAAAATAGCGTAATACTAGAAAAATTCCCTCCTGTGGCAGTCGATAAAAAACGCAACACAGAATTCGCACTATCACCTTTTGCTCCTTGAGATAAGAACATAGGCAAATCGATATGCCGCCCAATTTGAAAAACAGTCAATAGCATCGCACTCCAAACTAGACGTTGCATCAACTCTCTTTGTTTAATCATATATTTTACGTTCCTTTTCTATCAAATTGATGACTAAAACTCTTTATTGTTCAATGATAGCAAAGTTTTATCTGAATTAATAGAAGCTATCATAAGTTCACAGTTAAAAAACATTAGCCATTTTATATACAAAAAACGATCGTATATTCTTTCAAAATACACGATCGTTTTTCTTATTTGAATTCATTTATCGCATAATCCCAATTATACATTGGCGATTCGACTTCTTCGTTTTTTGGTTTGAGCCAATCGTCTGGTTTGATGTACATCGTCACCCAATATTCATCTTTATTTGTATAATCAAGTGTTGGCATGCCGGCTTCTGTACGATTTCCAGACACATGAGCTGTATTCGTATCCGTTACGTTATAGCCAGCATATTGATAAAATTCTGGAATAATCAGATTTGGTACGACTTTCAGCGCATCTTCAGATAAAATCAATTGAACGGTTTTATACACCGCATCCGGACTGTCGATTGCGTAAGATTTGCTTGTCACAGAATAACTTTCAACGACTTTATTACTTGCCGTCGATAGATTCTTTAAGTTAAAATAACCTGTTTTTGGATAGACTAAACGATTATTTTGCGAAGTGGTAAAATACTCTTGTTTGATATTGAGTTTGACCGTTCGGTTCGGCTTCACAAGTTTAGCGGTCAAATTGTCAGTATCTAGCTCGTGATCGATCCACTTATTATTTGCATTACGGCTACCCCGTTTATAAAACGTGGCTGTATTTACCTTTTGTACTTCGCCGCTATTTATTGCTGTAATCGTACTGTCATACTCGATCTTAAGGGTTCCACCTGGTGCAATATCACTACCATTGATATGGATAATCAAAATATTGTTTTTCGTATCCAATTCATACGTATCGATGTTGTTACGATTTTCAGTATTTGAAGTATCTTTGTCAAATTCAACTAATGCTTTACCATTCATCATAATATTCGTTGGCGTAGACATCTCTGTTGGTAATTTATCTTTAATATAAGAATTTTCTAAAACTGACGAATTTTTCGCATTTGTTGCATTGATTGTGTAATGCACTACATCACCTGTGAAGGCTCCATTTGGTTTATTGTTTTCTTTGATAATACTACCCTTAAATAAGTTTACCGTCGAATCTGCAGTTGCTAAAGAGTGATTGTCTTGAGTGAATAATTCTGCCGTATTTACAAATGGCGATTGCACTTCATCAGACGTCATATAAGCTTTATAAGTAAGTGTTTGTTCGACATTAGGTTGAAGTACCGTATAATTTAAATTGATAATCAAATAGCCATTTTCGAGTTTCGCTGTATCATCATTAGCGAGTACTTTACCATTTAAAAGAATTGTTTTAGGTTCACTTAATCCTTCAGGTAACTTATCTTTGATATATGTATTACTTAAATTAATCAAAGAGGTATTTTTAAATTTCAACGTATACTCAATCGTATCATTTTTCACTCTAGTTTGATAAGCAGCGTCACTCTCACCTTTTTTCTGGGTAACTTTGACTACCCCCAATGGTTGATCATTTGGGGTAGTCAATTCGCCTTTGATGATCGGAAACTCAGATTTTGCAGTCGCCAGCTCATCTTTTTTTACGTTAAACAGTTTTGCTGTATTTTCTTTTTTCACGGCTTGTTTTTCTGCATCAGAAGACGTTGTATTTAAACTAGCTAGTGTCGTAATGTATTTGATTTCAGCAGCAAAAGAGGCTAAATTATTTGCGGTCAATGTGTATGTTACCGTTTGTCCAACAATAGCACCAGTTTTGGCTTTATCATTTGTTTTTGTCAATGATGCTTGATACACCTGAATCTCTGACGAAGCATTTCCTAGCGTCGTTACGTTCCCAATAAGATGTATATAATCCACTAGTACTATTTTTTAGTACGACTAAATTATAAGTTCCATTATAGGTAGCATTATTTGTTACAGTAAAGCTCAGTGTATCTGATGATTCATTTTTTACTACGTTAGTCACTTTTGTAAATCCAGTTATGTCACCTGAATAAGTATAGAGGTAAACATTTTTACCGCTTAAAACAGTCCCATCACTAGCAAATGCTGCAAATTCTGATTGATCGTCTTCACTAGATATCGGTTCTAGTTTTTGTAGCATTTCTTCTAGTGAAACTTTTACTAAAGAATCATATTCACCAGTATTTGCAACCTTAACTTTCTTATCTACTGTTTGTCCAGGCTGCTAATCTTCTGGTGGTGTAAAGGTTTCGACGATCTCTACGTCATTTCCGGCTACGCCACCTTCAAATTTATTGACTGTTTGGTCATTACTTGTAAACCAAGCAAATGTTCCGACTAATACTCCGAGTGCAGCGAGCGCAGTTGCAGCTGCAATCCACTTCTTCCGATTATTTTTCTTCATTTCTATTTCCTCCCAATCTTGATTTTTTCTTATGTTTCCTTTATTGAGGATGGATCTTTTGAAAATAATTGCGTTATTCCCCAAACTAGTGCTAAGACAGCCACTAGAACCGTAAGCGATAATAATAAATGTCCACGAATAAACAATAGCCAACCTCCGATTGCCGGGATGCGAAACACTTCTTTTCCCACAATCTTATCTGCGTTGATTGGTTGATCTGACGAGCGATTGGTGTCAAACGAAAGGTAACTACATCACTTCCTTTTTTTGTGACAAAACATTAAATTTAAGGTTTAATTATTTTTAATCACTTTTAACAAAACGAAAGTTATTGAATATTTTTCACAATATAGATAAAAAAACATGAATCAAACCATCTTTCATATCACTATCACTAGCAAATACTCAAAATAATTTCATTCATGTTAAATTCTTTAATTACACCCCAATTACAGCGAAGTTCATAAAAAATTTAAACTTTTTAAGTCTTTTTTTCACATGTTTTTTCAAAAAGTTTGTTATTGATTAAATAACATTTTTTATATTTAATAGAAAGATCATGTAACCAATCAAAGATTAATATTACAGGGATGGGATCTTCTTCAATCCACGTAAAAAACTGTGTTTTCTCCTCAACAGTTGCCTCTTTTTTAAAGTACCCCCAAACATGTAAACAGGTATTGATTGTACTTCCCCGAGTTGGTTTTAGGGTGGCACATTTTACTAAAATTTCTTCATAGCGTTTTTGTTTTATTTCGTTCCAATCATTATGTTTAGCCAGTTTTCGAATTTCTTCATAGGCTTTTTGCGAGTGCAGCATCACCCAATATTTATGATAGGCCCACGAACGTTGAAATGCTTTTAAGTGTTCTTTATCTTGTTCCATCTGATCACTCCTCAAAAAAACTTCTTAATCGAACAGATTAAGAAGTTTTTGGTAGAATATACTGCGCAATCCATTCCATAATATAGGTACTGATTTTAGTTTGTTGCATCGCATTAGAAATCGTTGCAGTATTGTCCCCTTTTTGATCCCCATATGTTCCAAAGCCAGCATGATTTCCACCTTTTATTTCGACATAAGTTGTATCTTTAGGTAAATATTGCTTCGCTTCATCATATTTATCCCAATTTAAAACTCCATCGTTTGAAGCTGTAATGGATAAAACCGGGAACGTTTCCTCTTTTAAACTACCTTTTTTATCTGGATAGCTCGCCAAAAAAATAACTCCAGCTACTTGACTTGCATGTTCTTTGGCAAAACGACTTGCCATTACACCACCTAATGAATGTCCCGCTAAAATAAATTTTTCGTCAGGATGTGCTTTGAGAATCGTATTCGCTGCATCTGGTGCTAATACCGTCAAATCAAGCGGAACATTTAGCACATAAACATTGATTCCTGCCGCTGCCAGTTGCGATGCCCAGTTACTATAACTTGCTGTGGCCACAAAAGCACCCGGATAGAAAATGATACTCGTTGCACCTTTTTGTCCACTTGTATAAAGGTCATAACTTTTGGTTGATGTAGCGACTTGACTTTGCTTTTGTGCTTCTACTGTTGCAGGATACCGACTCTTTTGGATAAAAACTGTACTGGCAATGACTACAACGAGTAGTACAAACACAACAATTCCAACAATTTTTTTCCAACGGGGCCACTTTTTCATTTCTCTACTCCCTCTGCTCTTTAATTTCTGTTGCCATAACGCCATATAAAAATACCTGAACACTTTTAGCTAAATCGCTTTGTCGGTTCGGTGTCTCTAAATAAGCAGCAATCAAGATAAATAATTGACTGACAGCAAATGTCGGATCAATTTCTGATTTTAAATGAAATTCCGCTTGTTCTAATAACTCTATAAATGGTGTTTTATAAGAAGTCGTCCACAATCGGTATAGTTTCTGTGACATTTCTTTGGATAAAGAATGTTGGATATCATGCATCATCACAAAAAGATTAAATGGATGTTTTTGCTGTAGGAATAAAGCCATATGTAAGATTTTTTTTTCAGCTGGTAGAGATTCGTCATTCGCGATAATCCGCAACTGCGCTTCAACAGTTGCGGATAAACGCAACATCACATGATAATAGATATCTTCTTTTTTCTTAAAATGATAATACAACGTTGGTTGTGTCACACCTAATTTTTCGGTAATCTGCCTTGTGGACGTCGCTCGATAGCCTTGGACCATAAATAATTCTTCTGCTACATCTAAGATTTCTTCATACATTCGCTTCACCTGCTATCAGGCGCGCAACTTGTTTGGTCGCTTGTTGAAATAACTCCAACTTTCTAAATCGGCTGACCGATTGCCGTTTAGTTAACATTTGATACTGTTTATGACGAATCTCCATTAAAATCTCACGGTAGACTGTCGCAGCTAGATATAAAGGTTTTTGTGCCTTAGTTTCCAATAATGGCAGCATTTCAAATGATTCATCGTACAACCGTTCCGCTTCTTGTGCTAGAAATTCCCATAATTCCACCACTGCTTCTGTTGGTTCAGTTTTACCCAAGTCATATGGACAAACATCAAAGCGAAGCATGTCTTCCATTGGTAAATAAATCCGTCCCATACGATAATCTTCACCAATATCACGTAAAATATTAGTGATTTGCATTGCTTCTCCTAATTTTTTAGCTGGTTCTTGGATTTTTTCAGGATACCGTGATAGCAATGGCAATAACATCAACCCGACGCTTCCTGCAACGTAATAAGCATATTCTTTTAACTCATCTAATGTTTTAGGTTGTCTGAATTCTAGATCTTTTGCTTGGCCTTCTAACATATCATAAAATGGTGCGATGTCCATTGGGTAGTGTTGAAAAACTACCGCTAATGCTCTGAAAATCGGTTCGTTCGGAATATTTCCTTGCTCAAATGCAACTAATTTTTGATATAAGGTCTCTAGTTTTTCGCGATCTTTAGTTAAATCAACGATATCATCTGCCTCTCTACAAAATGCATAGATTGCAAAAATACTTTGAGCTTGCTCTTTGGGTAATTTTGAAAAAGCAAAATAGAACGTTTTCGAGTGATGCTTGATAATTTTCTCGCAAGCTAAAAAATCAGCTTGCTGAGAAGAAAGTGTATATTGATTATTGATCATCTTTGACCAGCTCCTCTACTGCAAGTTTAGCACTTTGCATGACGATCGGCACTCCCGCTCCAGGATGGGTACTACTTCCACAGAAATAAAGATTTTCTGCATAATCAAATTTGTTGTGTGGACGATAGTAATTACTTTGTGACAAGATTGGCTTCAACCCAAATGTCGCACCATTATAGGCATTGAATTGTTGCTTGAATTTATCTGGTGTGTAATATTCTTCAAACACGATATGATCATTTAGATCTGTAAATTGCGTTTTCGTTTGGATCAACTCAACAATTTTATTGCGATACGTTTGAATCGCCTGATCTGACCAGTCATTATATTTTGACACTTCTGGTACTGGGATCAAGACATATAGACCTTCCTTGCCTTCTGGTGCTAAATCTTTATCAAGTAAAGTTGGTCGGTACAAATAAAATGAAGGATCTTCTGGAAGTACACCGTCTTCAAACAAATCACTCACATTGCGTTCAAAATCTTCAGCAAAATAAATACTATGTAACGTCTCTCCTGGATAATGTTTATCTAAGCCTAGATACATTAAGAAGCAAGAACATGAATACTCCATTTTATCGATTTTTTTGTTGGTATATTTCCCACGTTTTTTCTCATCTGGAATCAGATGTTTCATTGCATATGGAAAATCAGCTCCACACACGACAGCATCGGCTGCGATCATTTCTTGGCCAATACGGATTCCTTTGGCAGACTTTTGTTCGATGACGATTTCATCGACTGGTGTGCCATAATGAGCTGTTCCACCTAATTCTTTAAACAATCGGTCTAATGATTTTGCTAAGGTGTACATCCCACCTTTCATAAAATGCACCCCATAAAAGAGCTCGATCATTGGAATAATCGTATACAGTGATGGACCTTGATACGGTGAAACACCGATATACAATGTCTGAAAGGCAAGCGATTTACGCAAGCGGTCATCTTTGACAAATTTAGAGATCGAAGAATAGGCATCACTAAACGTACGCAAACGAACACCCGCCCACAATGATTTTGGATTATAAAAATCAAGCGGACCACGGAACGATTTCATGATAAAGTGTTCTTTTGCAATCAAGTATCGTTTGTAGATATCCGCTAAAAAGGCAAAATAGCCTTGCGCATCTTCTTCTGAGATATCTTCTAACGTTTTTGTCAACGTCGTAAGGTCACTTGAAAATAGCAATGGATCATCGTTTGCAAAAAACAATTCTAGCATTGGATCGACTTTTTCCATTGGAATATAGTCATCAGGATCTTTCCCGCAGATTTCAAACACCTCACGATAAATTTCGGGCATCATCACAATCGTCGGTCCTACGTCAAAACGAAAGCCATCTTTTTCGATTTGATTCATTTTCCCACCAGGCTTGACGTCTTTTTCATATAAATGAACAGCATAACCCAGATTTTGTAAACGAACAGCTGCACTTAATCCTGCTACGCCTGCTCCAACCACTATAATTTTTTCCATGTACTATTCACCTGACTTTTCTTTTTTTTCGGTTAACTCTCCATCTTTCATTATATATACTTTATCACAATAGTCGACTAAACGGAGGTCATGTGTAACCATGATCGTCGCTTTTTGTTTTTCTTTCATTTCTTTTGCTAAAATTTTGACCACTTCATAGGCTTTTTCTGTGTCTAAACTTGCAGTGGGTTCATCAGCTAAAATAATCGTAGGATCATGATATAAAGCACGGATGATCGCGATTCGTTGACGTTCTCCTCCTGAAAGTTCTTCTGGATATTTTGAAACTAATTTTTCGACACCTAGTTGAGTAAATAATTCTGTTCCAACTGACCGTGCTTTTTGTTTCGTGACTTTATCGACTAATTTCAATTGATCTTTGACGGTCAAAAACGGAACAAGATTTGATGCTTGTAAAATAAAGCCGATTTCTTTAAAACGTAAAGCCGCTCGTTGTTTTTCTTTTTTCTGACTAAATGGTTGGCCGTTGATCAAAACTTCACCTGAAGTTGGACTCTGTAAGCCTCCGATAATGGTTAAAAATGTACTTTTTCCAGATCCCGATGGTCCAATAATAGCTACAAATTCTCCTTTATCTACTGAAAAATTCGTTTCTTTTAACGCATGAATCGTCTCATCACCATCCTGAAATTGCTTGGTCACGTGTTTCATTTCTATCGCACTCATCTATTTTCCTCCTAACTAATGGCTTTTAATGGATCGATTTTGACAATAGTACGAACCGAGAAAAAGGCTCCAATAATTGCAACGACAACCATCATCATACTGACTGCGGCAAAAAATAACGCATTACTTTGAAACGGTACCGCTTCTGGCAACACAAGTCCTGAGCCGATCGTAGCAAGCAACCCGATCCCAACACCCACAACCGCTAAAAAGAACGTTTGAGCAATAACAGAGCGGGCAATGTAACTACTAGAGATTCCTTGGGCTTTCATCACACCAAAAATCGCCGTTTTTTGCATCGTTAAAACATAGATGAAGATTCCAATAACTACTGCAGCGATGACGACTAAAAAGCCGATCATAAAACCAAAAGTCAACACTTGGGCATTATATCCCGGAAGTTTATTGATAAACGTTGAAATCGTTAAACGTTGTAAACTACTTGGTACATCCGTTAGTTTCCCTTTTGTCACAATGGCATTTAATTTCATCGGTTGCATTTGCGCACGTTCACCGTATTTTAGTTTGTGGACCGTATCTAGCATTGTGTACAGGATTGATGCCACATTAAATTTTGCATTTTTTGTAAATCCTGTGATAGTTAATTCTTCTTCATTTGTTGCTAAGATGATCGTATCGCCGATTTTATACCCTGCATTGATTTTTAAACTTTCATCGGCAACGACCTCATTATCTTTTGTAAATAATTTTCCTTCTGTAACTTCTGGAGTAATAAACTGATCTGAATTGATTCCAAAGAAACTGACATTTTCTTTTTCTGATTTATCCCCTTCACGATAGACGATACCAGAAAGTTGTGAAAATTCAGCCTTGTCTTTGACATCAACCTTATCAAAATCTTTAGGATCGATCATCGACATATTCAAATTATCATTGGCTTCACTGGATAATAAAATATTATCTGCTTGCCATTTATCGATTCCCATTCGATTTTCTTGAGCTAATCCGTAAGCTAATCCTGTCAAAAAAAAGACCAGATAGGCAATTAAAAACATCACACCAATGACTAATGTGTAACGTAATTTAGAATGTTTAATTTCATTTAATGCTAAAAACATCGATTTCCCCCCCTTTTTAGTAGAAAAAAAGGCTAAACTTATAGCCCTTTTTTCCCAATAATTGGAAAGAATTTTGCAGTATGTGCTGCATATTCTTTAAAGTCTTGACAATAATGGTATTTCTTTTCTAATAATGGAACTCCTGAAACAAATAATAACAACAATGTAATACAGATTGGACTTAAAATCAGCCATAATGTCGACCAACTTGTCAGCGCAATAAAAATACACCCCACCAACAAACGGCTTCACCAAAGTAATTTGGATGACGTGTTATCGACCAAAAACCACTTGTTAGTAATTTGCCTTTATTCTGTGGATTTTTTTGAACTGTTCTAATTGACGATCGCCGCCAACTTCAAAAATAAAGCCAATCATCCAAATCAAAACGCCAAGCCATTGCCACCACATCATGGATTCATTTGGGTTAGCAAATGTATACGTGATCGGTAGCGCAATAATAAATAATAATACGCCTTGCAAGACGAATTACATTTAAGAACACTTTGATATCGACATATTTTGTCCCCTAGCGTTTACGCATGTTCACATAGCGATAGTCTTCTGGCTTGTTCCAATTGCGACGAGCAAGATGGGTAAATAATCTTCCACCCCATAATGTCACGAGTACTAAAATGGCTAATTGTTGTAATGTAATCAAATCTGTAGCAATCAAACCGACCCAAGCTACTACAACGAACCGCCCCACCCCAAGCAATATCGACTAACGAATACTTGCGTTTACCTGTTGAAATAATAAACCAACAAATAAAATAGATGAGTAATGCAAATGCAACAATCCTATACATCATTTTTCTTCCTCCTTCCCTTATCACTTGATAAGCAAAGTGTAGCATATCTCCATTTTCATGCCTAGATTGTTGCTCAAATTCAAGCGCTTTTTTCTACTAATTAAATAACACGTTACTTTTTATGACAAAAAAAGAACATGCTCTACGCATGCTCTTCTACTGAACCAAATAATATAGCAAAGAAAAAACCTAACCCGATCGTCATGATAATATGTCCTAGACCGGCAATACCTGAGATCGCTGCTGAACTTTCAATCCCCATCACGGTCATTGTTCCGTGGATCAACATAAGTAATAAGGTGATTCCCAAACCGATATTGTACGTGATATAAAATCGCTTGTACCATTTATGTGCTGTAATATGGAAATTTTTTTCTAATAATAACACAATCAAGAAGAAAAACATCCCCAAGACTAACGTATGTGTGTGTAGGGTACTTAGTTGTGTTTTCCCACTAAAATCAAACCATTTAGTCAATTCTCTATAATAAACCCCAAATAATAATCCAATGATCATATACGACATACTTACTCTGACTAGTTTTTTCATCATTTCCCCCTAAACTTCCTCGGCTTTTACATGATCTTTTTGTGTCAATACGCCATCTTTCATCACGTATACTTTATCGCAAAAATCAACTAAACGAATATCATGTGTAACCATAATCGTTGCTTTATTTTTTTCTTTT
This sequence comes from Enterococcus bulliens, assembly GCF_053761865.1. Taxonomy (NCBI): domain Bacteria; kingdom Bacillati; phylum Bacillota; class Bacilli; order Lactobacillales; family Enterococcaceae; genus Enterococcus; species Enterococcus bulliens. The sequence goes on along the minus strand of NZ_JBSMXK010000019.1, from coordinate 8,486 downwards.
GTTTCTTTTGCTAAAATTTTAACCACTTCATACGATTTTTCTGTATCTAAACTCGCAGTTGGTTCATCGGCTAAAATAATCGTTGGATCATTGTAAAGCGCTCGGATAATCGCGATTCGTTGACGCTCTCCTCCAGATAATTCTTCTGGATATTTATTTTTTAATTTTGCTACGCCTAATTGTTCGAATAACTGTTCAACATCGATTTTAGATTTTGCCCGTGTCACTTTATCCACAAGCTTCATTTGTTGTTTGACCGTCAAAAATGGAACGAGATTTGATGCTTGTAAGATAAAACCAATTTCATCAAATCGTAATTTAGCACGTTCCTTTTCTTTTTTATCACTAAATGGTTGTCCGTTGATCAATACTTCTCCTTCAGAAGGTGATTGCAAGCCTCCAGTGATCGTTAAAAAGGTACTTTTTCCCGAACCAGAAGGACCGATGATTGCAACAAACTCGCCTTTTTCAACCGAAAAATTAGTGGGTTTCAAGGCTTCGATCGTTTCGTCGCCGTCTTTAAAATATTTGCTTACATTTTTTAATTCAATAGCTTTCATCTAATCTCCTCCTTATCCAATGGCTTTCAACGGGTCGATTTTCACGATCGTGCGTACTGAGAACACCGCACCCAAGATTGCAATGACCACCATCAAGACACTAATACCTACAAAGAACATCGTATTCACTTGGAATGGTACGGCTTGAGGCAATAACAATGCAGAACCTAGTGTTGCAAGCAACCCGACAACGACTCCTACGACAGCTAAAAAGAACGTTTGGGCAATTATGGAGCGTGCGATATAAGTACTTGAGATCCCTTGAGCTTTCATCACACCAAAGATATTGATTTTTTGCATCGTAAGTACATACACGAAAATCCCAATTACGACAGCAGCAATCACGACTAAAAAGCCAATCATAAAGCTAAATGTTAATACTTGTGCGTTGTATCCTGGTAGTTTATTAATAAATGTTGCGATCGTTAATTTTTCTAAACCTTTTGGTAGATCTTTGACAGTCCCTCTGGTCACGACTGCATTATATATTTGTTCGTTATTTTTAGTGGGTGCACCACCTAAATCGGTCGTTGTGGCATACGATACATAAAGAACAGGTGAGGCAGAGTAACTTGCTTTATCTGTAAATCCAACGATTTTTACTTTTTCATTTGTCCCAGCTACACTGACTGTATCCCCCAGTTTGATGTTATATTGTTTTTTCACACTTTCATCGGCCACTGCTTCATTCTTTTCGCTAAACATTTTCCCTTCAATAATATTTGGCGCAATAAACTGCTCTTTGTCGATTCCAAAAAACGTAACGTTTACCTTATCATCTTGATCATTACCTTTGACCAAAATACCTGGTTTTTGAACTAAACCTGCTTTGTCACTTGCTTTGATAGCATCGAATTCTTTTTGCGTAATCATCGACATATTTAAATTATCATTTGAAACACTTGTTAAAATAACATTATCGGCTTGCCATTTATCAATCGACATTTGAAATTCTTGCGCTAACCCATAAGATAGGCCTGTTAAAAAGAAGACCAAGTAAGCAATCAGAAACATCACACCGATCACTAAACTATACCGTAGTTTTGAATGTCGAATTTCGTTTAAAGCTAAAAACATCATTTATCCCTCCAATTTTATCCTAAGCCTTTAATTAACCATTGTGTTCGAAAATCAAAATCAGCTACTAGTTCATCTTCAGTCCATTCATTGACGAGCGCTGAAGTGATGGAATCTGTCACCAGATCCATTAAAAAGAATAAAAACGCATGTGCTTCTTCTTTCGTCTCGATGTTAAATTGGTTTTGTTTTAATAAACGCATCCACTGACCGATGAAGTGTTTACTCTCGTCGACTGTTGTGCGCTTATATAAAGTCGTCGTCTCTCCTTTAAGCAATAAGTGTAATCCTTTGAATTCTTGGCTCAAACGATCGAGCGTCAGACTTGTTATCAAATATTCTTTCAAACCAAAGAATATGTCTTCTGGTGTCGCCATGACTGCATCTAAAATATCATGATGGATCTGATTGGCAAATTTTTGGACAATATACCGATGGGCATCTTCTAGATTGACAAAGTATTTATAAAACGCTGCTCGTGAGATTCCAGTCGTTTCTACGACTTGCGCTACTTTGACTTGACTAATATGGAATTCATTGAACAAATCGATTAAGCTTCCTTCAATCAACATACGTTTTTCATCGGCTAAATTATAAAAAGTTTGTGTTGGCATTTTACTCGCTCCTTCAAAAGTGACATTTCGTCACTTCTTATTTATTATTCTAATCGAACTATTTTTTGAAGTCAAGAATTAAACAAAAAGAAAAGACTTACAGTACTGTAAGTCCTTTCGCAATACTATTCTTGTGCTCTTTCTTTACTAAATTCATACTTTGCAAGTGCTCTTTTACGTTGTTCTTTATGGTCCACTATCGGCAACGGATACGTTTCACCTAACTGAATCCCATATTCTTTTTGTTGTGCTTCGGTCATTTTTTCAGGTTGATGGATAAATTTATTTGGTATTGCTTTTAACTCTGGTACAAACGTTCGAATAAAGTCTCCTTTTGGATCAAATTTTTCGGATTGCGTAGTCGGATTGAAAATTCGAAAATAAGGAACTGCATCGGTACCTGTCGAAGCCGCCCATTGCCAGCCGCCAATATTGCTTGCCGGATCATAGTCAACTAGCATCTGCTGAAAATACTTTTCACCCCAGCGCCAATCGATTAAAAGATCCTTAGTTAAAAAAGAAGCTGTGATCATCCGCAAACGATTGTGCATCCAGCCGGTTTCATTCAACTGACGCATCGCCGCATCCACGATTGGAAACCCCGTTTGACCAGCTTGCCATTTTTTAAAGTCAGCTCGTTTATTTTCCCATTCGACATATCGATAATTTTCTTGGATACTTTCTTCTTTTTGTTTTGGAAAAGCTACGTAGATCATGTGGTAAAAATCACGCCAGCACAATTCTTTTTCGAATGTCGTTTTACCGGTCGAATTCGGTGCCTTTTGAACTGCTTGCCAAACTGTACGAATCGAAATTTCACCGGTACGCAAGTGACGAGACAAACGACTGGTTTGATCTGCTTCAGGAATATCGCGCTTTTGATCATATACTTTAAGATCTTCTTTGACAAATTTCTTCAGTCGTTCTATTGCATAGGCTTCACCTAAAGGCTGATCATCAAGCACAGGTAATTGCTCACAAAACTTCTTGAATCGCGCTTCTTCTTTTTCAAAAATCAGCTGACTTTTTACTGTCGTTTTGCTTAAATTCACTTCGATTGGACTTTCCTTCACTTGCTCGATCCATTTTTTATAGTACGGTGTATAGACTTTGTAATAGTTACCATTTCGTGTAATTTCTCTTGCTCCATGCAGATACCCATCCATAAATTCGTGGACTTGGATCTTTTGTTCTTTAAAAAAAGTACGCATTTCTTGATCACGAGTAGCACCATATCCCGTTTCATCAGTATTAAAATAAATATCTGTAATTTCTGGCACAGCCTTCAATAGTTCTTTAAATGAATCTTTAGGATTTCCAAAATGAACATGCAAGTGGTGATGTTGATCGATTTGTTTTTTTAGATACGCTACACTTGAAAAAAAGGCCTGATGATTAGGACTGCCTTCGATAAATTGTTCTGGATTTAATTGAAAAAATAAAATCAATTCCTCTGATTCCTCACAAGCTTTTGCTAGTGCTTTATTATCTGAAAGTCGTAAATCTTTACGAAACCACATTACTGAAGTCATCGTCATTTCCTCCCACTTGTTTTTATCTAGTATACGTGATTTAAAAAAATTATGGCATTATTATGCATAACAAACAAGCAGAGCAACGGATGGTTTTAACGAAACATCCATTGCTCTGCTTGTTTTCATAGGTTTTTGGGGAGGTATCAAAAGATACTTATTTTTATTAGATTAAAAAGCAAAAGAAGATATTTTTTTGAATAACGGTTGTCAGTATTCGATTCCTTTAAAATCACTAATAAAAAAACAATAATATATATAAGGTTATTTATAAAAATATTGTTTCAATAACTTTTGATAATTTAATTCTATCAAAAAATAACAAATTTTAAAGTTCATTTTTTTTTATATCTTGCATATTTTTCGGACTAAAATAAAGAACACATCCTATTTTAAACGGATGTGTTCTTTAAGAGATTGCAAATGACGTTCTTGGTTGAACAAGCTAGATTTGACAATCCTTTTGTTTTTGATGTGTTTGATGTTTCACTTGTACTTGATAGACTTCGATTGCTTTTTGTTTCTTCGATTTGATGCCAACAAATACTTCGACATCTTCATGATAGACTAACTTTGCTCGATAGATATCTGCTTTTAAATAGTTGAATTCTACAATCCCTAGAGCGTTTGTCGTCCGAATCATTCGGCGTCCATTTTCCATCAATGGTTGACTACCTTTTTTGGGATATAGCAACACTTGCTCATGTGCCAGCGGTTGATTTTCTTGATTAGTTACAAGTAAACGAATCGTGATCATTCTTGTCGTTTGACGTGCACGGTAGATCATATAGCCCATCGTAGCAAATATAGTTAGAGTAACTGTGACAAAGGCACTTAAAATCAAGATTCGTTGCAAATTCATTCCTTGATTTCCTTTTGCAACTTCTTTGGCAATCACCGGTGTATACGGTACGCGATGGCCTGTAATCAATAAACGATGACTATTGATCATATAAGGCGTACATGTAACTAACGTGACCAAATCGCGATGTGGTTGGATCGCTAAAGCGGAAATATCGTTTGGTTTCACTACTTGGATTTTTTCTACTTCATACGCTAAATTATCATTTAGTACATTAATAACAAAGGTATCGCCTTCTTTGATTTTATCTAAATCAGTAAATAGTTTACGCTGCGCTAAACCACGATGACCTGCAATAATCGCATGGGTTCCTTCACCACCAGTCGGCATAGAATAATCATCTAAAACAGTGGCTCCATCTTGCAATAAGAAATCATTGGTCGTATCAAATAAAGGAATCGTAATTTTAATGGCCGGGATGCTGATCGATCCAATCAGGTGTTCTTTTCGCATCGCATTTGATGTGATATCCTCTTCGGAAATATCCGTAAACGGATCTGAATTAGCAACCAACCCATTTTTGGCGATCTCTTTATTTTTTTCTTCCATTTTTTTCTTTTGTGCAACTAAATCTTCAGCTTTCGTTTCTGCAATTTCTTTTTGGTATTTTCCAATTCTATATTGATCGATATATCCATTAACGGCATCAATATAAAAAGGGTAACACATAATCAACAGCCCAATCAAAAGCAATCCTAAGACCATTAAGCGACTAAACAATTGATTTTTTGGTCCTGAACGTTTTCTTGTGCGTTTCATCTGTGTCACCCCCCCAATTTAATTAAGTTTGATTAAAAATGTGCTTCGTCTTTTCTAGATCTTACAAACCAGAAACCTGCTGCTGCTACAACAAGTGCCCCAACTGCTAAGTAAGCATAGATTCCATTACCACCAGTACCAGGTAAGAAGCCTTCACGAACGTTTTCAATAATAACGGTCTCTGCTAAATTATCTGTTCCATCAAAGCTACCCGGTTGAACTGTAAATAGTGTTTCTTTATTTACAACAGCGTAGCCTTCTGGCGCTTTTGTTTCCACCATTGCATAGGCATCTTCTTCTGCATAACGTAAACCTGTTACTTCAATTTTTCCGTTTTCACCAGATTTGATCACTGTAGCATTTTTAAGATCTGTTACATATCTTACACCTTTTGCTTTCATTGGATCGTAATATGATTCTAACGCTTTACCTTGACCTTCACCATTTAAGGTTGCAGCAGGTTCTGTTGTGTACTGAATGTATTGTCCTTCTTTACCCACTACGACTTTTTTAGAAGAAACGATTTCACCTTTTTCGTTTACAACTGCTTCCTCACCATAAACATCTTTTTTCAGTTGGATAACGAATTCAGCACCTGCTAAACCGTCTTTAGAACTACCGTCTACTTTTTTGAATTTCTTACCACCCACAACTAATTGAGGTGCTTTAGATGTATCTTGATGTGATTCTGAATCTGATGATTTTTTAAATTCATATACGGCTGTATTTTGCATATAACGATCTGGTACTGCAAATTCATTAATCGTTGTCGTATAGTAAATACGCATCGTTTCACCAGCATATGGTTCTAATGCTTTTACAGTCGCTAATGCTGTTGCTAATTTTTCTGTATTGATAGTGCCATCTGAATTTTTATAAGCTAAATTAAATGATAATGTAAATTCTGAACCGGCTGTTTGTTTTGTTTTATCGTCATTAAAATGATTATTTACATCCAATGTATAATGATTGTTCAATCCTTCTACGGTTTCAAATGTAGTTTTATCATCCTTTGTTTTAATAACTTCAATTTTATCAATTGGGTTTTCAGCTAATGTTGTTCCGGCGTAGTTCATGCTATCCGTTACTTGCAATTGATCATACATAGGTACTGCTACAGTTTTGTCATCGATTGTTTGATTGATTGTTTGACCGATACCATTTGGAATAGTTAAATCAACATAATATTTGATTTGATCTCCTACAGCATGTGTGTACCCTGTATCTGTTGTGATCGTGTATGGATCTTGTGTTTCGTTACTTGATAGACCTGATTCTTGATCACCTTTAATGTGACCTACCATTTCTTTATTGAACTCATCTTTTACAATATTTTTTGGATACAATTGAATCGTTTTTAACGTTTGATCTTTATACGTAACAGGTAATACAACGAGCATTGGTGTCGCTTTGGTTTTTACATTTGATGGTGCAAATGTTTCAAAGAACATATACGCTTGATATTGATTGTTAACTTTTGATGATAATGTAAATGATGCTTGTCCATTAGCATCTGTTTTCTTCTGATTTTTTTCAATATAATCTTCATCATCTTTTTTGGGCCAATTATCATTGGTATACATTTTAGCCAATGCTTTTTGCGCTTCTTTCATCGCTGCTTCTTGTTGTGCAGCTGTAGGAGCAGCTACTCCGTTTAAAGCTTTTTTATATTGTGTGTTAAATTCGCTTGTTACGTTATATGGTGTAAAGCCTACACCAGGTAGTGGTTTTGCACTATCAAATTCTGACATGGATACACCAGTATTTTGAATGGTTTGCATGGCTTGATCACTATCAAATGCTTTTTTATTGATCACAACAGTCACATCATCGGTTTCTGCGGCGTCCACATTATGGCTTCCCATACTTAATATTCCTGTAAGAACAGGTAATAATAACATCATACTCATCCAAAGATTTCGTTTTTTCATCTTCATTTTTTTTATCCTCTAGTTTCTTTTTGTTTTTTACGCAAGACAATAAGTACTCCCGCAAATATAATAATCCCCGCACCTACCCACGATGCTTTGGTTTTCAGCTCATTCGTACTTGGAAATTGCCCAAATTTTGTCGGTTCTTTGCTCGTTGGTGTATAGGACTCTTCTGGAGTACTCGGCTCTGTCGGTGTGTAAGGCTCTTGTGGCGTACTGGGTTCTGTTGGTGTCAATGGTTTTTCTGGAACCTGTCCATCAATATACTTTGGATACACATCGATCGTATTTAAAATCTCATTGGTATCGACTGATCGAATGGGCAGTAAAATTACAGAAGGTAAGACTTTTTTGGTTTGGGCTTGACTGCTTTCTCGAATGAGATATACAGCATATTCTCCTTGCTGTTTCATCGGTACAACAAATCGACATTCACCCTGAGCATTCGTCACACTCGTTTCCAAAGGTTTTGGTAACCCTTCATCACTGTGCAATGCTTTTTCTGACAACGTTTCGCTAAATTTTTTTTCATCAAAACCAGTCGCTTGTTTTGCTTCTAAATAAATAGAAGTGATATCGTACAACGCGACCTGACGTCCACCAGTTCCAGCTTGTTCACTGTCACTTTCATCTTCGTGTACAATCATTGTAACGTTTGTGCTCTCTGTTTCAGCCTGTACTGGACAAGCGAGTAGTATCATGAAGAAGCCACTTAAAACAGAAGCCATTAGTGCTCCACTAACTAGTTTCTTCATTAGCCATCTCCTCTTTCATGATGATCCCCCTCTTTTTTACTCTCATTTCCATTCATCCTGCTCCCCCTCGCATTCACTATTCCCTACTAGCTCATTGTCAGTAGATGATTTTTTTATTTGTATTAAGTATAGTCTTTGTATTAAAAATTATTAATCGAATAACCAAACGTTTTCGTACGATAAACTAACAAAAATGAAATATAAAAATAAGTTATTTTTATATTTTAAAATAAACAAAAAAACTTATTTTAATATTTTTTTCACATGGGATTAGATTACGTCCATATAATTGTGTAAAAGATAAAAGGCCATGTAACAGCCCTTTTACGGTACAATGTTTTTAACCACAAAAACATACCCAGGAGGACGTTACATGACCCAAGTACATTTTACACT